>CAJKVD010000050.1 GCA_905203195.1 uncultured Clostridium sp.
TAGAAGAATTTATAAAAACAAAAAAACTAAAAATAACAGAGATTTTTGAAAATAGAGAAATATTAAAAAAATTAATAAAATATTTAAAAAAAGAAAAAGGAATAAAGTATACAGAAATTATGGAAAAATTTGGAATAACTAAAGGAACAATGGAAAATCTAAAAAAATAAAAGTGTATAAGAAAAAACTTATACACTAAAAATTAATAAAATCTAAAAACTAATGATTTTTGCTCCGTCCCCGAATCATTGATTATTTCCTAAATCAGAAGTTAAAGATTTGTAAAAAGAAATAGTTGCAAATTGGATATAAGGAATTAACCATAAAAATCCAATACCTAAAGTTAAAGTGGCTAAAATTGCCCAACCGATAAAAGAAAATTGTAAACAGAACAATTTACCACGTTTACCAGTCATAAGTTCTTTGCTCTTTAAAACGCACTCTTTAGAAGATAATTCAGGATTTTCAAAAGCTATAAAATAAGATAATGCGTAATAGTAAGATCTAGTAGCCATCAAAACAGATGAAACTATAAATAAAACTATAGCAGCAATAATTAAAAATATAGAAAATCCAGAAAGAGCACCTAAACCATAAGCAGAATAAGAAGAATAGCTATAAGCATCAATCAAAGGCATTGTAGAAGATACTGCCACACCTGCTAATGAAAAAAGAATAAGAACAAAAGCAATTACAAATAAAATTATAGGTAAAAGCAATTGTCTAAAAATACTCAAAGAAACTTTCCAAGATTTTTTAAAATTACCATTAGAAAAACCTAATTTTAAAAAGTCAAAAGCTTTAACTTCATCACCTAAAAATAGTTTCAAAAATGCACAAATAAGTCCAAATTGAATTGGAACTTCAATAACTGCAGCAGCTATTGAAACTAATGAAGAAATAAAACTATCTTCTGGAAAAAATCCTTGAACAAAACCTATAGCAAAAGAAATTAGCAAAGAAGCTAAAACTATGCATACAGCTGTCCCCCATTTACCATCTAATTTTCTACGAGCCTCAGTTCTAAAATCTGAAGAAATCATAAATAAACCCCCTTTCATTTTTTATAAAAATATGATATGATAAATACCGAAAAAAGTCAACAAAATAAGGGATAAAAAATCAAAATTCGACAAACAAAAACACGAAATGAAGAGCAAACTTTGAAGATTTCAAAAATAATAAAATATTAAAAATACATTAGGTATAATTTGAAAAATTCAAAAAAGCGTAATATTGAAGATGTTTTTTGAGTCCGTCCCCCAAAACACCAAATTAGAAAGGAAAGTGAAAAAATGAACAAAATTAATAGCACAATAGCACAAGAATTAGAAGTAAAAGAAAGCCAAGTAGAAGCAGCAGTAAAACTAATAGATGAAGGAAACACAATACCATTTATAGCACGTTACAGAAAAGAAGCAACAGGAGGATTAAGTGACGAAACACTTAGGGATTTAGGAGAAAGGCTAACATATCTAAGAAACCTAGAACAAAGAAAAGAAGAAGTAGTAAAATCAATAGAAGAGCAAGGAAAACTAACAGACGAAATAATACAAGCAGTAGCAATAAGCAAAACATTAGCAGAAGTAGAAGATATATATAGACCATATAAACAAAAGAAAAAAACAAGAGCAACAGTAGCCAAAGCAAAAGGACTAGAACCACTAGCAGAAATAATAATAGAACAAAAAGAAACAACACCAATAGGAGAAATAGCAAACCAATATATAAACATAGAAAATTTATCAGAAGAAGACAAGAAAAACAAAGATAAAGTAGTAAAAACAGCAGAAGAAGCAATACAAGGAGCACTAGATATCATAGCAGAAAACATATCAGACAACAGCAAATACAGAAAAGAAATAAAAAGAATATGTTACAGAGAAGCACAAATAGAAACAAAAGCAACAGACGAAGAAAAAAAATCAAATTATGAAATGTACTATGACAAACAAGAACCAATAAAATACATTCCGAGCCATAGAATATTAGCAATAAACAGAGGAGAAAAAGAAGAATTCATAAAAGTAAAAATACAAAAACCAGAAGAAAAAATATTGATGTATATAGAAAAAGACATAATAAAAGGAAAAACACAATTCACAGAAATGCTAAAAGCAACAATACAAGACGCATTCAAAAGATTAATAGAACCATCAATAGACAGAGAAATACGTTCGGACTTAACAGAAAAAGCAGAAGAAAAAGCAATAAAAGTATTTGGACAAAACTCAAAACAACTATTACTAGGAGCACCAATAAAAGGAAAAACAGTAATGGGATTTGACCCAGCATATAGAACTGGATGCAAAATAGCAGTAATAGACGAAACAGGAAAAGTATTAGATTACACAACAGTATATCCAACAGAACCACAAAACGATGTAGAAGGAGCAAAAAAAGAACTATTAAAGCTAATAGAAAAAGACCAAATAGACATGATAGCAATAGGAAACGGAACAGCCTCAAGGGAATCAGAAATGTTTGTATCAGACATGATAAAAGAAACCCCAAGAGATGTACATTATGTAATAGTAAGTGAAGCAGGAGCATCAGTATATTCTGCATCAAAACTAGCAACAGAAGAATATCCAGACATAAATGTATCAATAAGAGGGGCAATATCAATAGCAAGAAGACTACAAGACCCATTAGCAGAACTAGTAAAAATAGACCCAAAAGCAATAGGAGTAGGACAATATCAGCATGATGTAAACCAAAAGAAACTAGCAGAAAGCCTTACAGGAGTAGTAGAAGACAGTGTTAATAAAGTAGGAGTAGATGTAAATACAGCAACACCATCACTACTATCATATGTATCAGGAATAAATGGAACAATAGCAAAAAACATTGTAAAATATAGAGACGAAAACGGGAAATTAAAAAACAGAAAAGAGCTATTAAAAGTTCCAAAGCTAGGGAAAGTAGCATTTGAACAATGCGCAGGATTTTTAAGAATATTTGATGGAGACAACCCATTAGAAATAACAGCAGTTCACCCAGAAAGTTATGAACCAACAGAAAAACTATTAGCAAATCTAGGATTTAGCAAAAAAGATTTAAAAGACAAAGAAAAAACAGATGAATTAAGACAAAAACTAAAATCAATAGATGTAGCCAAAACCGCCAAAGAGTTAAAAATAGGAGAAATGACACTAGCAGATATAATATCAGAATTATCAAAACCAGGTAGAGACCCAAGAGAAGATATGCCAAAACCAATTCTACGTTCAGATGTCTTAAAATTAGAAGACTTAAAAGAAGGAATGATATTAACAGGAACAGTCAGAAACGTAATTGACTTCGGAGCATTTGTAGACATTGGAGTAAAACATGACGGACTAGTCCATATTTCTGAAATGAGCGAAAGATTCATAAAAAATCCATCAGAAGTAGTTTCTGTAGGCGACGTAGTAAAAGTAAAAGTAATAAAAATAGATTTAGAAAGACAAAAAGTAGGGTTATCTATGAAGGTGTAATTATAGCAAGTAGGAAGCACAAGTAATGGTTTAATATATATAATAAAAGCACAGAAATAAAATCTGTGCTTTTAATAAAATAAACTGAATAATTTGTTATTTATATTTTTCCATAATTTTTTTAATAGAATCAAAATCATTTTTCAAAATATCCAAGAACAAATCATCCAATTGAGGATCAAATTGAGTACCCCTACAACGCTCAAATTCACTAATAACAGTTTCCATAGGAAGGGAATCACGATAAGAGCGACGAGAAGTCATAGCATCAAAACTATCTGCAACAGCTGCAATTCTGGCCAAGAAAGGAATTTGTTCACCAGCCAATTTACCAGGGTAACCAGAACCATCAAACTTCTCATGATGATGTTCAACAATAGGCAAAATATCCTGAAAAATAGCAGCATGAGACAAAATATGAACACCGATATTAGGATGTTGTTTAATTTGAGAATACTCATCATCAGTAAGTTTAGAATCCTTTTGTAAAATACTATCAGGAACACCTATTTTACCAATATCGTGGAATAAACCACCAATTTTCAAAGTTCTAATATCAGAATCGAGCAATCCCAATTTTTTACCAATCAAAACAGAATATTCAGAAACTCTGTCAGAATGACCTCTAGTATAAATATCTTTGGCCTCAACAGTATAACGAAGAGTTTGAATACTATCCAAATAAGCCTGTTCCAACTTATCATAAGTATCAGTCAATTTTTCATTTATATGTTTAATTTCATTCATTTGTTTGATAGATTTTATACCAGACTCAATTAACAACAAAAGTTGATCAAACTTATCACTTTTCTCACAATACCCCTGAATATCCAATCTTTTAATAGTTTCCAAAGGTGGGGCCAAATCCTTATGCCCAGTAAGCAATAAAATATATAAATCTTTATTAAATTTACGAATTTCTTCAACAACTTGATCACCATGAAAAGGTGTCATAATAAAGTCCAAAATCATTAAGTCGAAATGCTCAGTTTTAACTTTTTCAATGGCTTCCATAGGATCTGTAACACCGGTAAACTGGTATCCAGTTCTTTTCAAAAAAATAGACAAAGAATCAACAATACCTTGTTCATCATCAACCGCAATAATTTTATATTGATGGTTTTCAGCATTTTCAACATTTTGTGGTGTACCTATTCTCATACAAACATCCTCCTTGTTTAATAATTACCTATATTATAGATATAAAAACAAATAAATGCAATAGATTTTATAAAAAAAGATATTTTTAAGGACGATGACTTGGGGACGGAGCAAAAATCATTAAAGCTTTAATGATTTTTGCTCCGTCCCCAAGTCATCACCCAAGTCATCATACATTGCCCAAAACAATATTAAAAGTAGTACCCTTGCCGGGTTCAGATTCAAAAGTAATATCACCACCAAAATGAGCCTTAATAGTAGAATATGACATATATAAACCAAGGCCAGTACCATTTTTACCCTTAGTAGTAATCATCTCAGAAAATAACTTTTGTTTAACAATATCAGGAAGACCAGGGCCATAATCTTTAACAGAAATAACCAAATTACCATTAGAATTTCTATCAAAAATAAAATCAATTTTTTGTTCAGGTTTACCATCATAAGCCTGAATAGCATTAGAAATCATATTATTAATAACTTGAACCAAACTATTAACATCACCATGTAAAGTAGTGTGTTCAGGAATATTCATAATAACATTCAAATAAACAATTGCATTTTTAAGTTCATGCCTCATTAAAATATTAACTCTTTTTACCAATTCTTCAACATCAAAAGTAACATTATCAGCTTCTGACATAACAACGGCTTGCCCCTTAACAGCAGTAATAATGTCAGACATATACTCTGTATATTCCTTAATTTTAACAGTCCACTCATACATATCTTTTGCAATATCATGGTGATCCTGAGAAGTAACTTGAGGATTATCAATAGAAGCATCATATTCTTTAATCAAATCATCAATACCCTCAGTAGCACCAGCAATAGACATAATAGGAGTTTTTAAATTATGAGCAATACCGCCGATTAATTGACCAAGAGAAGCAAGACGCTCACTCTCCATCAACATACTTTGGTTTTCATGAATTTGCTCAATATTTTTAGCAGTCAATTCCTGAATTTTATTATAATAATATGACAAATCACTAAATTCATCATTAGAAACCAAAGGCAAAATTCTATTCTTATCAGCATTTTTAGTATCCAAAATATCCTTTAAGCTATTAGAAATTCTAATCAAATTATTAGAAATATTATGTGTCCAAATATATAAGAAAATAGAATAAGCAATAAGCACTAAAATAATAATTTCAACAAAATAAGTCAACAAGTTAAAATCAACAACAGGATATTTAAAACCAATGTACCAAGTTTGACCATTAGAATCTTTAACATCGCAAGTATACAATTGTTCATCGATACCAAATTTTTCATATAAAATACCATTAGATTGATTATAAAAATAATCACGATATTTCAAAACAAAATCACTAACACTACCATCAGGATTAGAAACATAAATGTCCTTATCACCAGGAGAAATTATAAAATAATAATGAGAATCAGATTCCAAAGGAATAGAGCCCAAAATTGATTTTAAATTTTCCATATTAACTTCAGAAGGCTGA
>CAJKVD010000051.1 GCA_905203195.1 uncultured Clostridium sp.
CTCCGTCCCCAAGTCACCCATCCGTCCCCAAGTCATCATTTTTTTCCTAATGTTATATTTATATTTTTTGTTATTTTTTTTCTGATTATTTTTAGTGTTACTTGATCTCCTGGTTTTTTTGTGTATATATATTCTCTTAAGTCATTCATTGTATTTAATTCTTTTTCATCTATTGATTGTATTATATCTTTTTCTTCTAGTCCGCTTCCTTCTGCTGCTCCTTTTGGTGTTATTTGTGCTACATATATTCCTTTTTCAAATTTTATATTTGTATCTAAATATGGTATTACATCTTTGTCATATGCATATATTCCTAGTGTTGCCTGTTCATAACTATCTGTTTGCTTGTATGATTCTATTATGGTTTTTACTACATTTACTGGTATTGCAAATCCTATTCCTTCTGCTGTTGATATTTTTACTGTGTTTATTCCTACCACTTCTCCATTTGGTGCTATTAATGGTCCCCCACTGTTTCCTGGATTTATTGTTGCGTCTGTTTGTATTAAGTCTGACATATATGCTTGGTTGTTTTCTTCTTCTATTTTTATGCTTCTGTTTTTTGCGCTTATTATTCCTGATGTTACTGTTCTTCTGAATTCGAATCCTATTGGATTTCCTATTGCATATACTGTTTCTCCTACTCGTATTTTGCTTGAGTCTCCTAGTTTTGCATAATTTAAGTTTTTGGCCTCTATTTTTGTTATTGATAAATCTATGTTTTCGTCACTCCACATTACTTTTCCTTCGTAGCTTTGTCCGTTTTCTAGCGTTATATAACATTTACTATATTTTTCTCCTGTTACATGCGCATTACTTAGTATATATCCATTGTCTGATACAATTATTCCAGTTCCTAATCCTAACTCCGACTCGTTGCTATTTGATAATATTGAGTTTCCCGCACTTTTTAGTTTTGAGATTCCTACTACACTTTTGGTTGTTTCTTCTATTACATCTGCTATTGTTTGACTCTTCTCTTCTACTTTTTCCACAGTTTGTGCACTTTCTGTGGATTGTACTTTAGTTGCTTCATAATTTTCGCTTTTTATTTCTATTTTACTGTATGTTACATAAATATAAAAACCGAATAGCCATAATATTGCTACTATTGTGGCTATTATTGTTATTTTCTTTTTTGTATTTTTTCTTTTTATTCTTTTCATGGAAACACCTCTTTTTTAGTTTTTCCATTTTTTTCTTTTTTATTCTTTTTTATAATGAATTGGGGACGGAGCAAAAATCATTATAATTTTAATGATTTTTGCTCCGTCCCCAATTCATTAGTTTAAGTTAAGTCCTTTAATTCTTCATATCTTTTTACTTTTTGTGTTGTTGTCTTTTTTAATGGTTCAGTTGTTATTGTTATATTTTTTATTTTTTTAAATATTGGTAATTCTTGATTGATATTTTTTACTTCTTGCCATATTATTTCTTTGTATTCTTCTTCTGTTTTTTCTCCTACCATTTGTTTTATTGCATCTTTGTCATATACTATTTTGGCACATAACATTGTGTCTGTTGTGTCTTTGTCTCTTGAATATACTAGTGATTCTGCTACATATGGTATTTTGTTTATTAAAAATTCTATTTCTTGTGGATATACATTTTTTCCGTTTTTTAGTACTATTATGTCTTTTTTTCTTCCTGTTATATATACAAATCCGTCTTTGTCTTTGTATCCATAGTCTCCTGTACTGAACCATCCGTCTTTTAGTACTTTTTTTGTTTCTTCTGGATTTTTATAATATCCTAGCATTACGCTTGGTCCTTTTACTGTTATTTCTCCTACTCCCTCGTTGTCTGGGTTTTCTATTTTTAGGTTTAAGTTTGCTAATGCTAGTCCTATTGAACCTGGTCTTTTTTCTTTGTCTGTTTCTGCTGTTACTACTGGTGATGTTTCTGTTAGTCCATATCCTTGTACTAATGATATTCCTAAGTTGTTATATCCTATTATTGTTGCTTTATTCATTGGGGCTGCTCCATATAGCACTACTCTTAGATGTCCTCCAAAATTGTCTAATATTTGTTTGAATACTATTTTTCTTATGTCTATTTTTGCTTTTAATAGTGTGTTTGATATTTTTGTCATTTTGTTTATTAGTCCTGTTTTTCCTTGTTCTTCTATTGCTTTTTGGATTTTTTTGTACATTGTTTCTAATACTAGTGGCACTGCCACAAATACACTTACTTTGTATTCTTTTAGATTTTGTTGTATGTGTTTTAGTCCGTCACAAAACGCTACTTGGCTTCCACTATAAAATCCGTATAAAAATGTTATTGTACATTCAAAGGTGTGATGTATTGGTAAAAATGATAGTAATACATCTGTTGGGTATAGTTTTACCCAACATGCTATATTACTTATGTTTGCACATATATTTGCTTGTGATAACATTACTGCTTTTGGCTCATTGGTTGTTCCTGAGGTGAATAACATTATTGACATTTTATTTTCGTCTGTTTCTATGTTGTCATACTTTTGGTCTCCTGCTAATATTTGCTTTCTTCCTTCTTTTAATACTTCGTTGAATGTTTTTATTCCTTTTTCTTTTATATCATCCATACATATTAGTATTTTTAAGCTGCTGTTTTCTTTTTCTTGTACTTTTTTTACTGTTTCTAAATATTTCTCATCAAATATTATTGCTTTTGCTTCACTTCTTTCTATTAGTCTTTGCATTTCTACATCTGGTAATGCTTTGTCTATTGGTACTATTACCATATTACTACATGTAGTTGCTAAATAGCTTATACACCATTCATATCTGTTTTTTCCTACCACTACTATTCTTTCTCCCATTAAGTCTAAATTTAATAGCCCTGTTCCAAATGCTTTTATGTCTTTTCCTACTTGCTCATATGTTTTTTCTATGTACTCTACATTTTTTGCTGTGTAGTCTTTTTTGTATTTATATGCTATGTTTTTTGCATAGTTTTTGCATGAATATTCTACCATTTTTCTATAGTTCTTTACTTCTCTTGCATTATACACTTTTCTATTTTCGTTATCTCCCATTTTATCTCCTTCTTTCTTTGTTTTTGCTTTTTTTATTCTACACTATTTTTTTTATTTATGCAAGTATATACTCTTTTAATGGATTTTTATTATTTTTAGTAAAAAAGGTAGCAGGTATTCTCTAAAAAACCTGCTTTATGAAGAAGATAAAAATTATTAATTTTATTATACTATTATTTTATCTTTTTGTCCCGCGAAATTTGTCGAATTTTATTTTTATTTTTTTGTTAAAAAATCTTTGCTTTTTGGTTAAATTTTGATATAATTTTATTATAATGTTTTTGTAAAGGTGAATTTGAAATGAAGAAAAAAGATGTTTTTAAATTTTATGAATTAACAAACCCACAAAAGAATATTTTACAAATGGATCAAGTGAATAATAAATGCAGTAGTGTTAGCCACATTTTATCTGTTATGAAATTAAACAGCACTCTTGACCCTAAATTACTTAGGAAAACTATTGATATTATTATAGAAAGAAATGATTCTTTCCATATTCATTTCAAAAGGAATAAAGATGGTTCTTATGTTCAGTTTTTTGCTGACCCTGAAAATCCTACTATTAATATACATCAATTAGATAATGAGGATATTTCTTTTATTATGGATTTTTATAGAAATCTTGAATTATCTTTAATTCAATTATATGCTTTCGGGCTTGTTTTTACTCCATCTCATACATATGTTATATATAAATCTCATCATATTATTGCCGATGGATGGGGCATGACTCAAGTTGCTGAACAAATCAAAGAAGTTTATTCAAAATTGGTTTTGAATATTTCTTTAGATGACTTTAAAAGACCTAGTTATACTAGTCTTATTAAAAGAGAGCAAAATTATTTAAACTCTTCTAAATATAAATCTGATTTTTTATTTTGGGATAATTATGTTTATTCTTTAGATACTTCGCGTCTTTTTCATAACGATGACATATTCCAGAAAGATGCTATTCGTTCTGACCATTTAATTCCAGCTTCTTTGGCGGAATCTATCGACTCTTTTTGCAAATCTAACTCTATTTCTGAATATGCATTTTTCTTAGCAATTTTGACTATTTACTTTTCTAAAATTTATAATTCTAAAAATATGGTTTTTGGTACACCTTTTTTGAATAGACAAAAAAGAGCTAATGAATTAAAATCTACAGGCTTATATATTTGTAATTTGCCACTTTTGGTGACTCTAACTAATTGTGAAGAGTTTTTATCTTTGTGTCGAAATATTAATACTTCTAATTTAGCATTGTTTAAACATGCTAATTTTCCTTGTCAACAAATTCAGAATTTATATCATAAAAATACTAATCGTTCAGATTCTTTGTTTGAGGTTGGTTTTTCTTATCAAATTAACGAGTTGCATGATTCATTGCCTAATGGCGATAAAGGTCATTGTGAATGGTGTTTTTTGGGTGAGCAAAATAATCCTTTAACTATTCATTTGACTGTATTAAACCATGATAAATTGCTAAGTTTTGATTATTGGACTTCTTGTTTTTCTCAAGATGCTATTAATCAAATGAATGATATTTTACTACATTTAATTAGGCAGGTTTTGTCTGGCGTTTTGGATATCTCTAAAATTAATGTTCTTACTGATTCTTCTACAGATATCATTAAAAATTTTAATAATAGTGGTAATGTTCTTGTAAATGATACTGTTGTTAATGTTTTTAATAACGCGGTTTCTAAATATCCTTCTCATACTGCCTTAATTTGTGGTGATGAGTCTTTATCTTATTCTGACTTGGATAAAAAATCTTCTGATTTAGCTAAGTTTTTGGTTGGTCAGAATTTACCAAAAGGTAAACCTGTTGTTTTATTTTTTGATAAATCTTTTGATATGATCATCTCTATTTTGGCTGTTTTGAAAGCTGGTTCTTGTTACGTGCCTATCTTGCCAAATGAAAATACTGATAGAATTCAATATATTATGAGTGATTGCAATCCTTTCTGTATTTTGACAGATTCTTTACATCAAGATATTTTAAAAGATATTAACTGTCCTATTTTTGCTGTTGATAATATTACTGATTTTCCTGATATTTCTTTGGATTTTTCTAGTATTTTGCCTGAATCTATTGCTTATATTATTTATACTTCTGGTTCTACTGGTAATCCAAAAGGTACTATGGTTATGCATACAAATATTGTTAATTTAATTAAATCAATCTCTAATGATAAAGTTTTAAAAGCTTGTCATGAAGATGTTTGTATGTCTTTATTAAAATATTCTTTTGATGCTTCTGGTATTGATATTTATACTTCTTTATTATTTGGAGCTACTTTGCTTCTTGTAAAAAAAGAAGATGAATTGAACCCTGAAAAAGTTTTGCATTTAATTGAACATTATCATGTTACTCGTTCTTTCCTTATTCCTAAATGGATTGAACAAATTGCTTATCAAGATAAATATGGCTCTTTTGATCTATCTAGTTTGCGTATTTTGGGTTCTGGTGGTGAATCTCTTAAACCTTATCTTGTTCAAGATTTACTTAAGAAGTATCCTAATTTGAAAATTTTGAACTTGTATGGTCCTACGGAAACTACTATGTTTACTACTTGTAAACTTGTTAGCCTTGATGATTCTAAATCTAATTTTATTAACATTGGTAAACCTATTTTTGGCGCTAGATTGGCTGTTATTAATTCTTATTTAGAATTTTTGCCTCCTAATATAGATGGTGAACTTATTGTTTATGAAGATTCTTCTTCTATTAGAAATATTGCTAATGGTTATTTGAATCTTCCTGAGCAAACTGAAAAAAAATTTATTAATATATACAACCCTATTTTAAAAAAATATGTTAAAGCTTATAGAACTGGTGATGTAGTTAAATTGACCAATACAGGAGAAATCGAATTTGTTGGCAGAGATGATGATGTTGTTAAAGTTAATGGTGGTTATTTGGTTGCTTTGAATGAGGTTGAAAAAAAGATTCAGTCTTTACTTGGAAATGATTTTGATACTTATCCTATTACTATACCTTTTAAAAATACTAAGGTTATTATTCTTTTTGTTGTTAGCCATGAATCAAATATTTCTATGTATAGTATTAGAAATTATATTAATAATAATATTTCTTTTTATA
>CAJKVD010000052.1 GCA_905203195.1 uncultured Clostridium sp.
TATTTTCATAAAAATCGCTCCCTTCTCTTTTTTGCTATTTTGATTTACATCTTCATTATACATGCTTTCTCATTTTTTTTCAACAGTTTTTGATAATTTTCTAACGAATCAGAGATAGAACAAAATTTTTTCACCAATTTTTCGATTTAAAACAATTCTTCCACTTTATATTCCTTTTCAAGTTTCTGATCAAAATAAATTTTAGTAATAAGCTTAAATTCTTCCAATGATTCATCTCTTAAATCAAAAGAAAACAATTTTTTAGATGGTGCTGTTGCAACATATCTAATAGCACTTTGGGTACTTCTTGACATCTGTATTGCAGATTTATCCTGTTTTCCACAATTTTTACACTTAAATCCATTATCCTTAATACTAAAATACATCAATTCATCTTTTGTTTTACAATTAACACATGCATTTATTCTTGGTGGATATCCTAAAATGCATAACAATCTCATTTTAAATATAGAAATTGTTAAATCCAAATCTTTATCTGTTTCCGATATTGTATATAAAGTATTTAAAAGTAATTGCAAAATATTATAACAATTTTCATTTTCCTCTGTTACATCCATCACTATTTTATCTACATGAATTGCATATTTTAATTTATCCAAATCAGTTCTAATTTTATAAAACATTTCTATTGTCTCACATGAATTTATATGATATGTACTTGTCCCTTTGTACATCAAATATTCTCCAAAACAAAACATTTGAGTACCAGCTAGGAGACTACTATTAGGCCTTCTAGCACCTTTTGCACTACATGATATTTTGCCAAAATTTGGTGTTAGCATTGTAAGCATTTTATCATAGTCTCCCATATTACTTTCTGATAATATAATTCCATTTATTTTTGCTGTTGCCATGTTTCATTATTCTCCAATTTCATATTTGTAATTTTCTGTATTTTTCCTATTTCATCTATTAATACTTCATTTTTTGTTTGTGATATTTTTTCCAAATTTTCTATTTGCTTATACTCCAAAAAGCTATTTATATCCCCTGTATTTTTAAATGTATCCCACGCGATTTTCTTAATCATGCTCTCATCTCCTCTTTATTAATTTAAAGGTTTAACTTTAAATTTATCTTTTGCTTTTTTGCTATTTTTTATTCCTATTTTAACTTAAATTTATTAACTATACTAGGATTATCAATCCAATTTTCCTTAACTTTTACCCAAGTTTTTAAATTAACTTTTAATCCAAAATTTTGCTCCATATCAATTCTAGCCGCTCTACCAATTTTTTTTAACATCTCACCATTTTTTCCTATAATAATTCCTTTATGTGATTCACGCATACAATAAATATTTGCTTCTATATCATAAATTTCTTCACCATTTTTATTTGTTCTTTCTTTCATTTTTTGAACTTCTACAAATACACCATGTGGAACTTCATCTTGCAAAAATTTTAATATTTTTTCCCTTATAGTCTCTTCTGCAAGCTGTCTTAATGTTTGATCTGTATATTCCTCAATATCATAATATGTAGGACCTTCTTTTAAGTTCTTTTCTATTTCATCCAATATTACATCTTTATATTTTTCTTGTAATGCTGATATCGGTATTATTGCCGTGAATTGATATTCTTTACTATATATTTCTATTAATTTTAGCAATTCTTCTTTTTTTACCAAATCTATTTTATTTATTATTAATATCGTTTTTTTATTTGCTTCTTTTATTTTTTCTAAAATACGGCTATCTCCTCTTCCAATCTCTTTACTATTAGCTTCTATTAAAAATAATACTACATCTGCATCTTTTAAACTAGTAAATGAAGTTTCTATCATAGTCTCATTTAATTTATGTTTTGGTTTGTGAATTCCTGGTGTATCTGTAAATATAATTTGTGAATTTGGTCTATTTACAATTCCTTTTATTGCCGTTCTAGTAGTTTGAACTTTATTAGCGATCGCAGCTACTTTTTCTCCTACTAATAAATTAAATAATGTTGATTTTCCTACATTTGTTCTTCCTATTATTGTAACAAATCCTGATTTAAATTCTGCCATATTTTTATTCCTCTCTTTTTATATTTTTTATTACAGCTATATTATACACCATTTTTATGCTAAATTTGTAGAAATTAGAAAAATTTTTCAAAAAAGCAAAAAAAAGATTAATTAGGTTATTCTAATTAATCTTTAACCAATAAACTACGCATATGCTTGACGTTTTCTAAAATTAAGTAAATTTGTAATTTGTTTTTCTGTATTTTCTGCCTTTTTAGTCTTCTTTGCTCTCTCTTGTTCAATTTCTCTTTTTTGTTTTTCTGCCATTGATTGACAAATTGCTTTTTGATATGCAAAATGTGTATCTTGTGCAATTTTATTCCAGTTGTATTCATTTCTAACTTTATTTTTTGCTCTTTTTGTAATATCAGCACATAATTTATGATCATATAATAATTCTAGTATAGAATCTGCAATTGAATTAGCATTTCCACAATATGCTTTCATACCATTTACTCTATGCTCAACTATCTCATTTAACCCGCCAATATCTGAAACTACTATTGGATTTTCTGATAGCATTGCTTCTAATGCAACAATTCCAAATGGTTCATAAGTGCTTGGAAATACTGCTATATCAGCAGCTTTATACATTTTTTGTACATCCTTTCCATTCATATAACCAGCAAAATATACTTTTTCTGAAATTCCCATATTGTTAACTTGTGCTTTTAGTTCATCAATCATTCCGCCTTTTCCACAAATAACAAGTTTAGCATCATGATATCCATTCAAAATTTTAGGCATTGCTGCAATTAAATGCTGTATACCTTTTTCATAAACTAATCTTCCCATAAACAAGATTATTTTTTCATTATCCATTGCAAACTTTCTTCTAAAATTATAATCTCTTTCTATTCCATTAAACAAATTTAAATTTACACCATTTGGTATAACATTTATTTTTTCATATGGCAAACCGAATAAACGTTGCAATTCACCTTTCATATAATTGCTGTTTACAATTACTTCTGATGATTCATATGTTAACATCCATTCTGTATCATTTATATATCTTTGCGTTTCATCATGTATTCCACTATTTCTTCCTGCTTCTGTTGCATGTATTGTACTTACAATCGGAATATTATATGATGCTTTTATTGTTTTCGCTGCATTAGCAACTAACCAATCATGTGCATGTATCACATCAAAGTTTCCCTCTTTTGCAATAATTTCATTTACTTTTGCTACAATTGCAAAATTTAATTGTAATATCCAATCTATAAAATTATTTGGATTAATCATATAATTGTCCACTCTATAAACTTTTACACCTTTATCATCCTCAAAATATGGTGTGTCCCCATCACGATATGTAACTACTGTAACATCATGACCATCCTTTAAAAGTGTTCTTGATAAATCATATACAACCCTTGAAATACCACCTACCACTCTTGGTGGATATTCCCATGTCAACATCAATATTTTCATTGATATACTTCCTTTCTTTTTTACATCTTCTTTTGTTTTTTGACATTTTTTGCTTAATATATTGTATACAATTTTTATTTTTTTGTAAATGGTTTTTAGAAATTTTTTCAAAAAAATAAGAAACCATTTACATATGATTTCCTACTTATATTTATTTAAGTTATTTGTTATTTGAAAATTAATCTTTGGCTTCTACTGGATAAACACTTACTTGTTTTTTATCTCTACCTTTTCTTTCAAATTTTACTACACCATCAACTAGAGCATATAATGTATCATCACTACCTTTTCCTACATTTGTTCCTGGATGTACATTTGTTCCTCTTTGTCTAATTAGGATATTTCCTGCTAATACAAATTGTCCATCTGCTCTTTTTACTCCCAAACGTTTTGATTCACTCTCACGTCCGTTATGGCTACTACCCTGACCTTTTTTATGAGCCATGATTTCTCACTCCCTTCGGTTCTTGATTTAGTTTTATAATCTCTATTATAAATTTCAATAATTAAATTCCATAATATATATGAATTTTTATTAAACTAAGCTTCTACTTTTTTTGTAGTTTTAGCTGCTGCTGTTTTTGTTTCAGCTTTCTTTGCTGTTTCAGCTTTTTTTGTTGCTGTTTTTATTGTTGTAATTTCTACTTTTGTATATGGTTGTCTATGTCCTTGTTTTCTTCTATAGTTCTTTTTAGCTTTCATTTTGAAAACAATGATTTTTTTACCTTTACCATGAGAAACTACTTTTCCTTCTACTTTTACACCTTTAACATATGGAGCTCCTACTTGTACTTTTCCTTCTTCAGATACTAGAATTACTTTATCAAAAGTAACTTTTTTACCTTCCTCTGCATCTAATTTTTCAAAAAATACAACATCTCCTTCTGCTACTTTGTATTGTTTTCCACAGCTTTCAATGATTGCGTACATTTTAAATGCACCTCCCTTATTTGTATACTCGCTAATCCTTAAAAAAGGTAATGCTTTTTTCATCATATTTATGTACCTTGACTAAGCGGATTACAGATACATATTTTACCATGTTTCTGTTCACTTGTCAACAAAATTCAAACATTTTCTCATTAATTTACCTTAATTCTTCCAAAGCCTGTAAATATTGTTCCTCATTTGGTGCTTTTCCATGCCATCCAACTTGATTTTCCATAAAAGAAACACCTTTTCCTTTTATTGTTTTTGCTATGATACACACTGGCTTTTGTTTTATATTTCTAGCTACTTCAAAACCTTTTATAATTTCCTCTATATTATGACCATCTATTTTTATAACTTCAAATCCAAAACTTCTGAATTTTTCATCTATTGGATACGGACTCATAACTTCATCTATAGTGCCATCTATTTGCAAATTATTATTATCTACTATAACACATAAATTGTCTAATTTATTTTTATTAGCAGTCATTGCCGCTTCCCAAACTTGACCTTCTTCTAGTTCTCCATCTCCCAATATGCAATAAACTCTATATTTTTTATTATCCATTTTTCCGGCAATAGCCATCCCATTTGCACTTGAAAGCCCTTGACCCAAAGAACCAGTTGACATATCTACACCAGGAATATGTTTTTTATCAGGATGTCCTTGCAATCTTCCATTTATATTACGAAATGTTTTTAATTCTTCCACATCAAAAAATCCGCGGTTAGCAAGTGCTGCATATAACGCTGGTGCACAATGACCTTTTGATAAAACTAACCTATCCCTTTCTTCCCATTGTGTTTCTTTTGGATTTATATTCATTTCTTTAAAATATAATACAGCTAAAATGTCTGCTATTGATAATGAGCCTCCTGGATGCCCTGACTGATTACTATACACCTCTTCTATTATGCCCCTTCTTATTTTTTTAGCACATTCACTTAATTTAGCTATCTCATTTTCTTCAACTTCACTCATATTATCCTCCTCAAATTTGCTTTTAATTATACATTAGAAAAAGATACAAAAATAGATCTACAAATGTTATTTCAAACGGTCTAAACATTTGCAGATATTCAATTATTGGCTGGGGTACTGTGATTCGAACACAGGAATGTCGGAGTCAGAGTCTTTATAAGTGTTTTATATGTTTTGTTATTTATTATTATATAATACCTCTTAAAAAGGCTCTATCTCAAGCATTTTCCCCATACTAATTTATCTAACTTACTATTTAACAACATTTATAAAATAACATATTTTTTAATGTTTTGGTTAGATATTGGTTAGATGTTATTTATGAACTATATTATAACAGATAATCTACTATTGATAAATAGATTTTGAAAATTTTTTATAAAATTTTATCGTAAAATTACTCTATCCTCACAATAAATTGCCTTAAAATTGATTGTGAGAGCTAATTAAATAGAATAAACATAGACTACATGTAGTTTTTAAGCTACAGGTAGTTTTTTATGTTTAAAAGAGAATTGCCACAAACTCTTAAAAAGTGATAGGTGTAATGAGCCGATGCTATAAAATTCATTCGTATTTGTATAAACAGTCTATTTATACAAGGTGCGTGAGTGAGATTTTAGAACACAGACTCACAATAATAAAAGAGTATTCGGTGGCATAACTTGGTGTGGATTTATAATTGTA
>CAJKVD010000053.1 GCA_905203195.1 uncultured Clostridium sp.
TTTTATTTTCTAAAACGTTCTTTTTATTATATATCTAGTTTTTCTTACAACATTTTATTTTATTTGTTTCATTACTTCTTCAGCAAAGTTTTCTTCTTTTTTCTCGATTCCTTCACCTTTTTCAAATCTTGCAAATTCTACAACTTCTGCATCTTTTTGTTTTAATAATTCAGAAACTTTAATACTTGGATCTTTTACAAATGCTTGATCTACTAAGCAAATTTCTTCATAGAATTTTCCAATTCTTCCTTGTACTATTTTTTCTGCTATTGCTTCTGGTTTTCCCTCGTTCATTGTTTGAACTTTTAGAATTTCCATTTCTTTAGCTACTCTAGCTTCTGGTACTTCTTCTCTTTTTACAAATTCTGGTCTAGCTGCTGCTATTTGCATACAAATATCTTTAGCTATTTCTTTATTTCCTTTTTTCATGTTTACTAAAACTGCTATTTTTCCATCACCATGGATATATTTTTCAACTAATCCTTCTGATTCAAATCTTGCAAATCTTCTTATACTTAAATTTTCACCTATTGTTGCAATTTTTCCAACTAATGCTTCTTGTACTGTTTTACCTTCTTCGAACATAGCAGGTTGAGCTAATAACTCTTCAACATCCTTTGGATTTGTTTTTAATACTTGATTTGCTACATTTTCAACAAATGTTTTAAATTCTTCATTTTTAGCAACAAAATCTGTTTCTGAGTTTACTTCTATTATTGCTCCTGATTTTCCATCTTCTGAAATAACTGCTTCTACTAAACCTTCTGCTGCAACTCTTCCTGATTTTTTAGCAGCTTTTGCAATTCCTCTTTCTCTTAATAATTCAATTGCTTTTTCCATATCTCCATCTGTTTCTGTTAAAACCTTTTTGCAGTCCATCATTCCTGCACCTGTTTTTTCTCTTAATTCTTTTACTAAGCTTGCTGTAATCATCTTTAAATTCCTCCTTCTATTTTTAAAGCGAGCCAACGCTACGTCCGAATCACTTTTCGCACGAGCGAAGCTCGCCCTTATAAACTTTTTATAAATTATTCAGCTGTTTCTTCAGTTTTTTCTACAACTTGTTCCATATCTGTTGCTTCTTCTGATACATCTTGTTCTTCAACTGTTTCGAAACTTTCACCTTGTCTACCTTCTATAACTGCATTTGCCATTACATCTGCAATTAGTTTTACAGCTCTTATAGCATCATCATTTCCAGGAATAGCATAATCTACTTCTTCTGGATTGCAGTTTGTATCTACTAAACCTATAATTGGTATATTTAATTTTTTAGCTTCTAATACTGCTATTCTTTCTTTTTTAGGATCTACTAAAAATATAACTCCTGGTAATTCTTCCATGTCTTTTATTCCACCTAAGTTTCTTTCTAGTTTTTCCATTTCTTTCTTTAATAAAATAACTTCTTTTTTAGGTAATACATCAAATGTTCCGTCTTCTTGCATAGCTTCTAAATCTTTTAATCTTTGTACTCTTGCTCTAATTGTTTCAAAGTTTGTTAGCATTCCTCCTAACCATCTTTGATCTACATAGTACATTCCACATTTGATTGCTGCTTCTTTCATGCACTCTTGTGCTTGTTTTTTTGTTCCTACAAATAGAACTGTTTTTCCTTCTTCAGCTTGTTCTTTTAAGAACGCATATGCCTCGTCTAATTTTTTTGATGTCTTTTGTAAATCGATAATATGAATTCCATTTCTGGCTTGGAATATATATTCTGCCATTTTTGGATCCCATCTTCTAGTTTGATGTCCAAAGTGAACACCTGCTTCTAGTAATTGTTTCATTGCAACTACTGCCATTTTTAATTCCTCCCTTTTTGTTTTTACTTCCATAAAGTTTACACTTGAACCGGACCAACTTTGTTGGCACACCCTTTCAAATTAGCTCTATGTGTTTTTTACATTCCATATTGTACCAAATTTTTTAAGAAAATGCAAGTGTTTTTTTGCTTTTTTATGCATATACTCCAATTATTTTTGTTCTATGCACAATAACATCTTCAAAATCTCTTCAGAAATGCAATTTAGCACCTCTTTTTTTTGCTCTTTTCTTTCACTATCAGAAACACGAATCTTTCTGACTATTACATCATTATTTTCATTAACAATTGCAAACCATACACAATTTAATTTATCAACAGGATTACTTGGATCTATTCTACCCAATTGTCCAGTAACTCCAATTCCAATATCAGATTTTGTTTCTTTTTTTACTGCTTTTGCCATTTCTATTGCTGTTTCTTGACTATACACTGTATATTTATCAATTATTTTCTTTGGCACACCATGTTTAATTTTTGCCTCATTACAATACGTTACATAACTTTCCATTATTACAGATGAAGCGCCAGAAATATTTGTTATTTCATTTGCTATTCCTCCACCTGTACAGCTTTCCATTGTTGAAATTGTCAAATTTTCTTCAATAAGCTTGTCCACTATTTTTTTCCAATTATCCTTTTCGTTTTCCATATTTTTATACTCCCTTTCAAATAACATTAAAGCCAGAATTTCTAATGCTTTTTACATAGAAATTCTGAGCTATCTAATTAAGACCTTGATATAAATTATACACATTCTTATATCCCAGTTTTTTTAATTTTCTTTTAGCTGTTCGACTTCTGCCACCACTGTCACAATAAAGTACAATTGTTTTTTCTATATCTGGCCCTTTCAATTTTATTTCTTTTTGAATGTTATATTCTGGTATGCATATTGCTCCATCTAAATGTCCTTCTGCAAATTCTTGTGGGCTTCTAACATCTATTAAAACTGCACCTTGCCTTTGTAACTGTTTTAACTGCTGGTAATCTATATCGTCTGGCTCTAATTCTCTCTTAAATTTACTTTTCAATTTACTTATAAAATTTTTCTTCAATCTTTTCACTTCCAATAATATTACTTCTGTATATTATATTCAATATTTAATATAAAGTGAATCAAGTAAACACACTATTTTATAAGCAAATATATACCTAATACAATTTCTAAAATTGTAATTGTTGGTAATCCTATAGTAAACTGCAATTTTTTTGTTTTATGATGGAACACATACATTCCAGTAATTGTTCCTATCCCTCCACCTAAAGCAGTTATAATAAATATTGTTTTTTCCTGTATTCTCCATTTACCCTTTTCCGCTTTCTTTTTATCTATTAACATTACCAAAAAACCTATAATATTTATTAATATAAAATAAATCAATATTATTGTAGATTTTTTTATTCCGCCAAATAATTCTGTTTCAAACATCTACACACTTCCCTTCACTCATAACTTTTTTTATTTTATCAAATACAGTAGATAAAATCAAGTTAGGTCATGCACTTTTATTTTTATGCAACATATATTTAAATTATAAGAAATTTGGGGGTGCATTTATGTTTGCTCTATTATCAACTGTTGGCTTTTTAAATTTTTTAAAGTCTGCCGTTTTTGTTGTTGGTTATATACAAGGTAGTAATTTGTTTCCGGAGCCACTTTCACAAGAAGAAGAATATAATTGCTTAGTTCAAATGGCTAATGGTGACGAAGATGCTAGAAATATATTAATTGAAAGAAACCTACGATTAGTTGCACATATCACAAAAAAATATGCCACTACTAATGTTGATCAAGATGATTTAATTTCTATTGGTACAATTGGTTTAATAAAAGGTATAAATAGTTTTAAAATAGAAAAAGGAAGCAAACTTAGTACATATGTTTCCAGATGTATTGATAATGAAATTTTAATGCATTTAAGGTCAACCAAAAAATTGAATTCTGAAGTATATTTAAACGAACCTATTGGAAAAGATAAAGATGATAATGTTGTTACATTACAAGAAGTTTTGGAAAATGATGAAAAAAACATTGAAGATGAAGTAGATTTGAAATTCAAAATTAAACTCCTGTATGAAAAATTAAAGTCTGTACTAAAAGATAGAGAACGTACAATTATTAAACTTCGCTTTGGACTTGATGGAAATAAACCTAAAACACAACATGAAATTGCTGAAATGATGGGAATTTCTCGTTCTTATGTTTCAAGAATTGAATCAAAAGCTATTAATAAATTAAGTAAAGAATTTAAATAAAACAAAAGCAGACATTTCTATATAATTATTGCATTACAAAACCTCTTAAAATTCATTGTGCAATTTTCTACACATAATTTTAAGAGGTTTTATTTGTTAGAAAAATTTACATTATTTTTTATAATCAATTATCACTGTATATTATTTCAGCCCAAGAATTAAAATACCATTGAAAACTCCAATCACTTGGAAGTGAAGCATCCTTAGAAGCAAATAGCACTTTTATCTTTTGATTTGACTCCCACCCATTAAATGCATATGATCCTAACTTTTTTACATTTGTTAAATCTATCATTTCTATAGCTCGGCAAAAATAAAAAGCATACTCTCATATCTCTGTCGCATTAAAATTTTCTATTTTCATACCAGCAGCACCAGAAAATGCATAATCTCCAATTTCTTTTGTATTTTCTGATAAAACAACTCTTTTTATTGTATTATCAAAATAACTACCACTATCGCTTCCATAAACCTTAGTTATTGTATTAGGATATATAATTGTTTTTACTTTTGGTAAGTCATAAGAAATTCTATCATCATGTTGATATTGTGCCATTATATTTGCTTCCGTTATGGTATATTTATTTTCATTATTTGTCCATTTATATGGTATAACTAATGTATCTGGTATCTTATGTGACTTCATAGATGAATCTTATTACAGAATTGTAATAGTTTATTCTTCTATCCCCTAATTTCCTTTCTTCTTTTAAATATTTTAACAAAAATATTCTCAGTTCTTCTGTTGTCACTTCTTCCAAATTCTTATCGCAAAAATATCTAATTATATATTTTGTTTTTCCCAAATAACTATCATATGTGTAATGCAAAAAATTTCGCATTTTCATGTCATTTTTCATTTTGTTTAATAACTGATTATTCGTCATCAAAAAAACCTCCTATATTCTATATTTGTAACATTAAGTTACATAATATATTATACACGAGGTTTTATCCATTTTCAATATTTATCTCATCATTAGGTCCATTGTGACGCAGGAGCAATTTAGTACATTCTTTACAATATTTCAACAAACTTTATATCATTTAATTTCATCATACTTTAAAGAAAAAAATGTAAAAAATTTTATCAATTTTTACGTTTTTTCTTTTACATTGATCTTTTTTATTTCAATTTCTTTTTTTGAAAAATCAAGAACATTTTTATATTAACTACTATCAGAAATAGCCACTAAAATATCCCATAAACTCTGGCTATTGTATTAGACTATATAATTGTCTTTACTTTTAAAAAGCACTTTCATCAATTTTTGTATTCTGCTTTTTTTTGAGTTTTATTGTGGTTGTCCAGAAAGCATATCATATTCCGAAAAATATTGATATACTTTTCCATCAATTGTAATAATTGTTACTGGATTTATATTTTTTCCATTTTGCCTTATATTTGTTGCGCATTCAAAATAACTAACAATTTGATTATTCTGATTTGATCCATCAACACTCTTTAATGTTGTTGGATTAACTATAAAACTTTCTGAATTTTGTCCTAACCCCAATTCTTTCCAGCAATTATTTCCCCACACATATATTTCTCCTGTTATGCTTTTTGCATACATACTACCGTAATTTATATTAAATATTTTTTCTATATTTTTCAATCCGTTAATTTTTACTGGCACATTTTGATCTATATCATTTCCTATTCCCAATTTTCCATCGCTATTGTTTCCCCATGCATATACATCTCCTGCCATAGTTTTTGCATATGCATAGTCTTTACCAGAATATATATCTTCAACATTAGACAATTCATTAATTTTTACTGGTACATTTTGATCTGTATTATTTCCTATTCCCAATTTTCCATCTCTATTACTTCCCCATGCATATGCATCTCCTGTTTTAGTTATTGCATATATGCTTCCATTTTCAAAATCTATATTCTGGATATTTGTCAATCCATTAATTTT
>CAJKVD010000054.1 GCA_905203195.1 uncultured Clostridium sp.
GGGTTGTGTATATTGTTTGCTTGTATGTGTATCGTAACTGCACATACTTTTTTTATGCTCAAAAAAAAGCAAGGAAGCCTCGTAACAACTTCCTCACTTCGACTATGTAATGACACTTTTAGTCTTTACCTTTTTTGTATTCTTCTAATTGTGGTTGAAGTTTGATGTTTTTTTCTCTTTCTGCCATTAATTGCTCAATCAACTTTAGAATAAGTTCAGGTTGTGTCATCTCATTTGCCCCCTTTCCGTCCTTTAGTAAAAGACTTACCTTTTTGACTTTGAAAAGGTTGCTAGTATATTACAACATTTTTATGTATTATTCAACCGAACAGACTAAAATTGTACAATTATTTACTCATCTCATATCTTTTAATAGCTCTTTTGCTTTGTTTATTTTTTCCTCTAATTCAAATTTCCTATTTTTCAATATTTTGTTATTATCACACATATTCCAATTAACCCATTCATCAAAATAATTTTCTATTCCATTAATAATATTTCTTCTAAACTTATTAAAATCTATATCCACTTTCTTATACTCAACATTATCTCCATCTTTTACAATAATAAATACTTCATTATAATAAGCACATATTATATTTTCTACTCCTTCTTCGTCAATAAAAACAGAAACTGGTGTATTATTTTCCAAACTACAAATAAGAGAATCTAAAAAATTCATTGGAAGATCTGTTAAATAAGAACCTTGTATTATATAGTTACATTAAGCAATATACTCTGGTTCAGCTTATGTATATTGTTTGCTGTAGATGTATCTGTAACTATATCTACTTTTTTATGTCCAAAAAAAGCGAGGAAACCCTGTAACAAATTTCCACACTCGACTATGTATGACAACAATTATTTTGTTTTACTATAATATTCTACACCTGAATAACTACCATCTTTGTTCAATCTCCTATTCGCTATATATCCATCTTTTCTAAATCCTGCTTTCAACATTACTTTAGATGATTGCACATTTAACTCATTACAAGAACATTCAACTAAATAATATCCTGAATTTAAAAGATAATTAGATACTGCTTTTAATGCTTCTGAAGCATATCCATTCCCCCAATAATCATACATAATTACATATCCAACATTACAATAATTATGTTTCTTTTCTATTCCATTTACTGATATATTTCCAATTGCTATATGACTTCCTTTTAAAGTTATAACCCACTTTTCATATTTAGAAGTGTCAGCTTCGGAAATCCATTTTTTTATACATTCCAATTCCCCTTCCTTTGAAAGCCTTGGAAATTTAATATATTTAGCTAATCGCTCATCTGTAAGAATAGTATATTGCATCTCAATATCATTTTCTTCATATCTTCTTAAAATTAATCTGTCTGTTTCTATTTTTGGACTCAACATATTTCCATCTCCACCATACTATTAATTATAATATACAATTTAAATATTAATCTAACTTCTTGTATAGGATAATATTTTACATTTTTATTAAATCTTAAAAGCTATTATTTTATAAATAATAATATCATATTTTTTTAATATAATCAATGAAAAAAATTTTATTTAATAAAAAAAATAACCTCTCATTTACCCAATTTTTAATTTAATAAAAATCCAATAAACGAAAGGTCATTTATATCCTTAACCATACCCAATAAATAAAAAAGTTAGTTGCCTTTTTCCAAAACAGTTTGTAGGTTTTTTTACCTGTTTCCACCTCGTTTCAATGCCATAAACTCACGAATTTGTCGGTATAATGTAAATATTTTACTATTTACTTAATAATTGGTGCTCTAAGATTGCACACAATTTTTACGCACTCTTTAATTCCAATCTCAACTTATCAGCAATCATTGCAATGAACTCGCTGTTAGTTGGCTTTCCTTTAGCAGCCGAAATTGTATAGCCAAAAATACTCTCTACTGCTTCTTGTTGTCCTCTACCCCAAGCAACTTCAATTGCGTGGCGGATTGCACGTTCTACACGGCTTGGTGTTGTAGCATATTTACTTGCTATTTCTGGATACAAACTTTTTGTAATCTGATTAATAACATCAATATCATTTACTACCATAATAATAGCCTCTCGTAAATACTGATATCCCTTTATATGTGCAGGAACTCCAACTTCATGAATAATATTTGTAACCAATGCCTCCAAATTTTTCTTTTCTTTTCTTTTATCTTCTGGTATTGCAATATATTGTTGCTTCATTTCCCTAGAAATAAAACTATTACCATTATTTGTCGGAACATAATTTTTAATTTGTCTTATTCTGTTGATTAATATCTCTATATCAAAAGGTTTTACAACATAATATTCTGCACCTAAAGAAATTGCTCTTTGTGTAATCTTGTCTTGTCCAACCGCAGAAAGCATTATACACGTTGGCCTCTTTCTTAAATTTAAATTTCCAACCTTTTCTAAAACTCCAATTCCATCTAAATGTGGCATAATAATATCAATCAATGCAATATCTGGTATTGTTGCAATCATATCAACTGCTTCTACCCCATCTTTAGCTATTCCTATAACCTCCATATCTTCTTGCTTTTCCAAATATCCAGCAAGAGTTTTGCTAAAATCTTGATTGTCATCTGCAATTAAAAGTGTTATTTTATCTTTCATGCTCACCCTCCATTTTCTGCAAGTTTTTACTATATACTCTTTAGTAAATAAATATATTGTAAATTTCTTACAGTTGCATTATATATTCTATTTATATAAAGTGCAAGCATATTGGAAATTTTTTCCATTTATTTTTATAAAACCATTATTTTATTATACTTTTTTCAATAATTTTTTTATTTATTTGATCTAATTCTTTCAAAATTATATTTTTGGTTGTAAAATCATTTATTAATTTTTCTTTTACGTCATTTTCTAATTCAATTTTACAAATAATATCTTGGCCATATTCCGAACTTTCTATTTTTATATTATTTTTTTGGCAATAATACTTAAATTTTTCATACTCGCTATATTCAATTTTTGCCTGCATTTGCACTCCATAAACCATTTCAACTCTCTCTGAATTTTCTATAGCTCTAGTTGTAGCTTCTGAATATGCTCTAACTAATCCTCCTGTTCCAAGCAAAATCCCCCCAAAATACCTTGTTACAATAACTAATACATTACACAAGTTGTTTTTCTGCAATATGTTTAACATAGGCCCACCAGCTGTTCCAGATGGTTCACCATCATCACTTGATTTTTCTATAATCATATCATCCTCAATAACACGATATGCAACACAATTATGTCTAGCATCATGATAATTTTTCTTAATTTTACTTATAACATCTTCTGCTTCCTGTTTATTTCTAACTTTAACTAAATTAGCAATAAATTTTGACTTTTTTTCTGTAATTTCTTCTGATACATTTTCTTTTATCGTAATAAAACTCTCCATCTATCCTCCGCTAAAATTTAATTTTTCCCTGCAACATAACCAGTAGAATATGCAATCTGCAAATTAAATCCTCCTGTATAACTATCTACATCAATTATTTCTCCTGCGAAATATAACCCTTTAACTTTTTTAGACTCCATTGTTTTTGGATTTATCTCTTTTATTTTTATACCTCCACTTGTTACAATTGCTTCTTCTATAGGTCTAAATCCTTTTATTTCTAAAACAAAACCTTTCAATACTTCTATTAACTTCATTCTTTCCTGTTTTGTTATTGTATTAACCTGTTTTTGTGGATCAATTTTACTCATTCTTATAACCGAATCAATCATTTTTTGTGGCAACAATTTATTCAAACTATTTTTAAACTGCTTATTTTTCTCCTGTTCAAAATCCCTTAATATTCTATCATTCAATTTTTCTGCTGACAATGCCGGCTTTAAATCTATTTTTAAAATTATTTTTTTATCTTTAAACAATTTATCTATATTTTTATATCTTACCAAATGTGCAGAACTACTTAATATAGTAGGTCCTGACACACCAAAATGTGTAAATAACATTTCTCCAAAATCTTCATATATTACACGCTTTTTTGATACATCTACTAATTGTATTTTTACATTTCTTAATGATAAACCTTGTAATTCTTTATCCACATTATATGTTTCTAATGGTACCAAAGATGGCTTTATTTCTGTTACAGTATGTCCTAAATCTTTAGCCATTTTATATCCATCCCCTGTTGAACCTGTTAATGGATAACTCTTTCCACCTGTTGCCAATATTACCTTATCTGCATCTATAATTTTCTTATCTGTTTTTACACCAATTACTCTTTCTTCTGTTTCTGTTTTTTTAATCAATATCTGTTTTGCACTTTCATTTAAATAGATTTTTACGTTTAGCTCTTTTAATCTCTTTTTAAAACATTCTAACACATCCATAGATTTATCTGTTATTGGAAATATTCTATTTCCTCTCTCTTCTTTTACTTCCAATCCTTGTTTTTTCAAAAAAGCTAATATATCTTTATTAGTAAACTGCTGATAACTACTATACAGAAACATTCCATTGCCAGGTGTATTTTTTATAAAACCTTCCATATCTAAAGAAGATGTTATATTACATCTTCCTTTACCTGTTATTAAAAGCTTTTTTCCTAACATATTCATTTTTTCAACAATTATAACTTCATCATTTTTATTTTCAGCTGTACTAATTGCAGACATCATCCCAGCAGGTCCTCCACCTATAATTACTGTTCTCAAATTTATCATTCCTTTTAATTCTATTTTTGCATCTCTTCTATTGCCTTTAATATTCCATATTTTCCATATTCATATGTTAATCCGCCTTGCAAATATGCTATGTATGGCTCTCTAATAGGCCCATCACAACTTAACTCAATTGTGGATCCTTCTGTAAATGTTCCTGCTGCCATTATTACTTTATCCTGATATCCTCCCATATCTCCTGGTTCTGGTATTACATTACTATCTATTGGAGAACCTTTTTGTATACCTTGACAAAACTTAATTAATTTTTCTGCACTTCCTAAATGAATTGTTTGAACTATATCTGCCCTTTTTTCGTCATATTTAGGTTCAACATCATAACCTAACTCTTCCAAAATCTTACTTGCAAATATTGCTGTTTTCACACTACTTGCAACAACTTGTGGTGCAAAAAACAATCCTTTTAATAAATTCATATTTTGATTTAAAGAAGGTCCTATTTCCTTTCCTATTCCAGGCGCTGTTAATCTTTCTGCACACAATTCAACCAAATCTTTTTTACCAACAATATATGCACCACTTGTAGCAATTCCTGCTCCCAAGTTTTTCATTAAAGAACCAACTGCAATATCTGCACCTGCTTCTATCGGTTCTTTTTCTTCTACAAATTCTCCATAACAATTATCTACCATTATTATAACTTCTGTATTAATTTTCCTTATTTTCTTAATAATATTTTCAATTTTATTAATATTCAAACTTTTTCTTGTTGAATATCCTCTTGACCTTTGAATTTCTATTAATTTTACATCTTTTTTTTGCAATCTTTCCAATATTGCTTTTTCGTCAAACTCGTTATTTATTAATTCTATCTGTTCATATTTTACACCATATGATTTTAATGAACTTCTACTTGGATTTTCACCTAAACCTATTACTGTCTGTAATGTATCATATGGAGCACCTGTAATACTTATCATTGTATCATTTGGATACAATAATGCTGATAATGTAATTGCTAATGCATGTGTTCCTGATATAAACTGTGCCCTAACCAAACTATCTTCTGCTTTAAAAACCTTTGCATAAATTTCTTCTATTTTATTTCTTCCAGGTTCATCTATTCCATATCCTGTTGATGTTTGTAAATGCATTTCTTGCAAATTACATTCTTGAAATGCTTTGATAACTTTCATACTATTTATTTTGCACACATTTTGCACATTTTCAAATTCTTTTTCTAAATCTTTTTCTACTTCTTTTGATAATTCTTCTAATTTATTCATTTACCATTCACCTTCCACAAATTATAGTTATATTTTATAGCACATTTTTCAAAAAAACACAATACATTAGTTATTTAATTATAA
>CAJKVD010000055.1 GCA_905203195.1 uncultured Clostridium sp.
TTTCAATTTTTCTCCACCTTTTTCACCTTTTTCTAAACACCAAGTAAAAAATTTACCAATTATTTTTTTGTCTTTTCCCCATTCAAGTACTTTTCTTGCAAATAAATATATTATTGGTACAGGTAACATATTTCCTATTATTGCTACAGGATAATATGTAAAAATGTTAAGCCCTAAGCTTTCAGCAATAGGTATTGCTCCTCTTAATTCTACTATTGGTACCATACTTATGAAAAAAGTTATTAAATATTTTACAAATATAGGTAATGTTGCCATTTTTTTGTCCTTTCTTATGTTTAATTTGATTTTAAAAAATATATCATAATTATATTTTATTGTCAATTGTTTCTATGATAATCAAGTGCTTTATAGTTTGAGTTTATAAAATTTAGTATTATGTAATTGATAATACATGTTATAATTAAAGGAAGAATTTTATCAAAAAGATTGTATAATTCAGTTATGTCAAACCACCAATTAAATGTAGTAAGGCAGCAGATGAATAATATAGTCATTAAAAGTGCAAGTGTTAATCTGAATATTGAAAAAGGTAATTTTGATTGTTCACTTTTTCTACTTTTGGCTAGTGTGAATAATAGGAGCAATCCTAAGATTCCAGTTGAGATTATACATAATGTGGAACTTTCTTCTGATGTTAGTATGTTGTATTTTTTTAATATTGTTATTGCAAAAATATTTGTTGTTACACATAAAGCCGTTGGTAGTGATTTTGAAATTACATTTTTTAAAAAATTACCGTTTATTCGTTCTTTGTTAGGCTCTAATGCTAAAACAAATGAAGGAATACCTATTGTTACAGTACTTATTAAGCTTAGTTGAATTGGTTCAAAAGGATATGGTTCTCCAATTAGTAAAAACAAAATAGCGTTTAAACAAGAATAAATTGTTTTTACTAAAAATAGAGAAGCGGAACGTTCAATATTATTTATTGTTCTTCTACCTTCTGCTACTATTTTAGGCATAGAAGAAAAGTCAGAATTTAACAAAATCAATTGAGACACATTTTTTGCTGCATCACTTCCATTAGCCATTGCAATGCTACAATCAGAAGTTTTTAAAGCTAAAACATCATTAACTCCATCACCAGTCATAGCAACAGTTTTACCATTGTTTTGTAAAGCTTCTATAATTAATTTTTTTTGTATGGGTGAAACTCTGCCAAAAATAGTATGATTTTCGACTATTTTATTGATATCACAATCTTTAACAGTAGACATATCAATATATTTATCATAGTTTTCTAAACCAACCTGTTTACCAATTTTAGAAACGGTTACAGGATTATCACCTGATATTATTTTTATATTTACACCTTGATTTTTAAAATATTGAAGAGTATTTTTAGCATCTTTACGTATTATATCAGAAAGTATGACAAATCCAAGCAATTCTAGATTTTCTGGTAATTCATTATTCTCAAAATCATTATTTGAATACGCTATTGCAAGAACCCTATAATCTTCTTGATAATGTAAAATATCATTTTTAAAAATATTGAATTGTTGTTTTAACACAAACTCTGGTGCTCCTAAAACATAGCTTCCATTATTGGTTATTGATATTCCAGACCATTTTTTTTCTGAAGAAAAGGGTACAGCCTGATTAAGCTGATAATTTTTATCAATTTTTGTTTTGTTTTTAGTACAAAAATTTCTAATAGCTTCTATTGTTGTGTTAGAATCTGGTGAAAATTTAGCAAATAAGTTTAATATTATTTGTAAGTTTTCTGAATTTCTAATTGTATTTGTATTTTGAATATTTTCTGGTTTTTTAGAATTTACAGAGCTCTTTTCTAAAAGTTTTTCTTGCATAATTGGAATTGTTTTTTCTACTTGAAGTTTACCTTCTGTTAGTGTTCCAGTTTTATCTAAGCAAAGGGTGTCAACCCTTGCTAATGTTTCTATGCAATAAAGTTCTTGTACTAGAACTTTTGATTTTGAAAGTCTTATAACACTTACGGCTAATACAGTACTTGTCAATAGTACTAGACCTTCTGGTATCATGCCAATTATTGCAGCAACTGATTTTACAACTGCTGATTGATATGTATTTCCAGGAATACGTAATTGATTAGCAAAAAATAAAATTCCAATAGGTATAATTGCAAAAGTTAGTATTTTTATTATTTGGTTTAGAGAAGTCATGATTTCTGATTTTACTTTTTTTACATATTTGGCACCACTTGAAATTTTGGCAGTGTAATTTTCTTCTCCGATATGTTCAATTTTTGCAGTAGTATTGCCACTTACAATGTAGCTTCCAGAAAGTAATAAATCACCAACTTTTTTTCTAATTGTATTTGTTTCTCCAGTTATGCAAGATTCATTTACTTCGACCTCATTATTTAGAATTTTGCAATCTGCTGCAATTTGGTCACCTGTTTTTAAGATGATAATATCATCTAAAACTAATTGATGAATATCTATATTTTCCTTTTTACTATTTCTTATTACTGTAGCTTTTGGAGATGCAACTATTGACAATTTATCCACTACTTTTTTTGAATGGATTTCTTGAATAGTGCTTATTGCTGTATTTATTATTACTATGAGTAAAAATAGCATGTTTTTGTATGAGCCTACAAAAAATATACATAGTCCTAATACAAGATTTATTAGATTAAATAATGTAAAAAAGTTTTCGTATAATATTTTTTTTATGCTTTTTGTTGGTACTGTTGTGTCATGATTTACTAGATTTTCTTCTATTCTTTTTTGGACTTGTTCTGCTGTTAGTCCTGTTTCTGTATTTGTTTCATATCTTTCTATATTTTTCAAATTTATCACATTCCTTTTACATATTAAGATGTAGGCAAATTTGTGTTAGGTTAATATGTCTACTTTGAGTTTGTTTTTTATATTAAAATTATACTGTTTTTTGGCTTATAAATCAAGATTTTGTGGAATAAAAAATAAGATGAAATATTGATGTGAAGTTATATTTTTGATTTGTTTTATTTATGTTATAATAAAATATTGCATTTTTTGTTGGTATATGTTATAAAATTAGTTATATACTTTTACTAAAGTTTAAAACTTAACAAAAAAATAAAATATGGAAGAGGGGAAAATAATGGAAAAAAACAAAAGAAATACAAGAGGAATTACACTAATAGCATTAGTAATTACAATCATAGTGTTACTAATATTAGTAGGAGTAACAATAACAGTATTAAGAGGAGAAAATGGAATATTAACTCAAACAAGTAATGCAAAAATGGAAACAAGAGGGGCGAATGTAGAAGAAGCAAAAAACTTATGGCTTATGGAAAAAAAACTAAATTCAGCGAAGAGTTTAGATGATGTATTAGAAGAATTGAGAGAACAAGGGTTATTGACAGATGATGAAGTAATAGAAATAAAAAGAAGAGGAAAAATAAAAATAGGAAGTAGAACAATTATATTTGAAAAAAAAGTTGAATTAGTAGCTAAAGTTATGTATGATAATTATTATAATAAATATGGTATAGCGGTAGGATTTAAAGATTATCAAGTACATTCAGATATCGAAATAACAAAAAAAGATTTAGAAAATTATACTGAAAAAGAAAAGGAAGATATTTTTATAAAAATAATAAATACTATAACTGATTCTAATGTGAACAATTTAGAAGATGCGTTTAAGTGTGCATATGAGAAAGAAATAACATCTAAACTTTGTACAACATTAAATGAATTTGCAATAGAAGTTGGTGCAAATTCAGTAGAAGAAATGTTACTCATGGCCAAAGAAATTTGGGAAGCAGATTATTATAAAAAAGAACAGATAGAAGGAGAAATAATAGATCCTGATGGTAATAAAGCATTAATATCAACGGCTAATATAAAAGTTAGTCAAAATGGATATGGAGCTTTTAAATCATATGCCTATATATACGAAATAACGCAAAATGGTAGTTATACATTTGAATTTTTAGGAAATGATAAAGAAACAAAGGGGAACATTACAATAACAATAGATGAGAATCATCCATGTATAGTTGAAACTTGGAGCTTAGATTTTAAGACTATGTTGGCGGGTATAGGAAATTTTGTAAATCCTGAACAAGCAAGAGCAGAAAATGCAATATATAGAGAAAGGTATGATGGACCAGAAAGTTTTGATTTGACTCAAAATTTAGAAAAAACAAGCTATGATCCTCAATTTAATGAGGAGGTAAAACAGTTAGATTTAATTATAAATAAAAAGCTAGATGCAGATGTTATTTTGACTTATAATGGAAAAGAATATGTTACAAAATCAGATTTCTGGATTCCAATGTAAAAAATTGAATCTATAATTAAAAAATTTTTTATTAGATATTAGTTAAATATCTGTGTATATAAATATAGGAAATGCAAATCACATCTGTTTATTATTATTTACTATGGTAAAAAGAGAAAAACTTGCAAAAGCAATGCAAAAGTCGTGGTAAAAACTTGCAAAATCAATACAAAAGTCATGGTAAAAACTTGCGTTTTTTAAAACAATATAATATAATAATAAAAAATGTGGAGGTGATTGCATGTTAGAAAGAAAGATAACAACAAAATTATTAGAATGGAAAAAAGAAGAGAAAAAACCATGTTTATTAATAAGAGGTGCAAGGCAAGTAGGAAAAACATTTATAATAGATGATTTTGCAAAAAAGCATTATAAAAATTATATATATATAAATTTCGAATTAAGTCCAGAATATAAAGAAATATTTTCAGGTAATTTAGATATAAGAACTTTAAAAATGAAATTAGAAGTTACATTTCCAGATAAAAAAATAGAACCCAATGAGACTATTTTATTTCTAGATGAGATACAATCTTGTCCGAATGCTCGAACAGCCTTAAAAAGTTTTGCTTTAGATGGAACAATTGATGTTATTTCTTCAGGTTCACTTTTAGGATTATATTATAAAGAGGTAACTTCATATCCTGTTGGATATGAAAGAGTAATAGATTTATATCCTTTAGATTTTGAGGAATTTTTATGGGGAATAGGAATAAAAAAAGAAACGATTGATATATTAAGAGAGTCATTTAATGCTAAAAAAACTATAGATGATTATATTTTAAAGCAAATATCAGAACAATTTAAAATGTATATGTTAGTAGGGGGCATGCCAAATATTGTTGAAGAATATATAAAAACTAGTAGTTTGGCTAATGTTTTAATAATGCAAAGGGCAATTGTCGAAAACTATATGTTAGATGTAGTGAAATTTGCAAAAGTTAATGAAAAACAAAAAATAATAAATACTTTTAATAGCATACCAATGCAATTATCAAAGAAAAATAAAAAATTTTTATATAGTAACATAACTGAGGATGATGAAAATACTGGAGAAAGAAAATATGCAAGTGCTATAGAATGGTTAAAAGATGCGGGGATTATTAATTTTTGCTATAATTTATCTGAACCAGCTGCACCTTTAATTTCAAATATAAGATTAAATTCATTTAAAATTTATATGAGAGATACAGGTTTATTAATATCTATGTTGGAAGAAGGAACACAAAAAGCTATTTTGAATGATGATATTTATATAAATCAAGGGGCAATATTGGAAAACGTTGTTGCTAGTGAAATTGCTACTAGATATAATAAATTGATGTATTTTGAGCGTAAAAGCAAATTAGAAATAGATTTTATATTAAATTTAGGTGGAAAAGTTACAGCAATAGAAGTAAAATCAGGGAACAATAAACAAGCGAAATCTTTAAATTCAATATTAGCTAATTATAAAACAGTAACTAGGTATATGAAATTTGAAAAAGATTGTAATGTTTATGTTGATGAAAAAAATATTGAACATTATCCATTGTTTATGATAATGTTTTTGTAAAATTGTAATAAAAAATAATATGTAATTAATGATATTCATTTCGCAAAGAATAAAAAATAATTTTAGGAAAACAAGGGGGATTTTGACATGAACAAAACGAAGAAAAACGCAA
>CAJKVD010000056.1 GCA_905203195.1 uncultured Clostridium sp.
TCACCAATTGGAGTTTCCAAAGAAACTGGATCTTGAGCTATTTTTTGAATTTCTGCAACTCTTTCAACCGGAATTTCCATTTCTGCTGCAATTTCCTCTGGGGTTGGTTCTCTACCCAATTGTTGTAGCAAATGTCTTGATGTACGAATTAACTTATTTATTGTTTCCACCATATGAACCGGAATTCTAATTGTTCTAGCTTGATCTGCAATTGCCCTTGTTATTGCTTGTTTAATCCACCATGTAGCATAAGTACTAAACTTAAAGCCTTTTGTATAATCAAATTTTTCAACAGCCTTCATTAATCCCATATTTCCCTCTTGGATTAAATCTAAAAATAGCATTCCTCTGCCTACATATTTTTTAGCAATACTAACAACCAATCTTAAATTTGACTCTGCCAATTTTTGTTTAGCCTCTTCATCGCCTTTTAATATTCTTTTTGCTAAATCCAATTCCTCATCATATGTTAATAATGGAATTCTACCTATTTCTCTTAAATACATACGAACTGGATCATCAACATTAATTCCCTCAAAACCAGTATCCACAATTTCATCTAGCTTTAAATTTTCTACCTCTTTTAAATCCTCAATATCTGGTTCTTCATCAAAATCATCAGTCAAGTCAACACCAATTTGTTCAAAAGCATCAAAAACCGAATCCACTTGTTCCGGATTAACACCTTCCAATTGACTTGCTAAATCCTCATATGTTATTTTTCCATTTTTCTTGGCTTCATTTAAAAGATTCTTAATTTTTTCACTTGATTGCATATTTGAATTATTTTTTTCCATATTATTTTTTTCTTTTGGTAGCAATTTTTCTGTATTCCCATTATTATTTTCTACATCGTTTTTACTTGGCATTTTATTCACTCCTATTTCATTTTAGCTAACTGATTAACAATTCCAATTAACTCACTTTCCAAATTTTTCTTTTCATTACCTTCTAATTGCTCATCTAATAATGTCAAAATCTGCATTTTTCTATCATTTAACTTATCCCTTTGATATGATTGTATAATATCATCTATCGCTTTTTCCATATCATCTATACCATAATCATCTGCCATAATTTCTGTAATATGACTTTGCTCTTCATCATCCATTTTATCCAATATCGCATTAATATTACTATTTCCTTTTTCGAATTCTTCATACAGTTTTTTAGCTATTTTTTTATTAAGTTCGTCTTTAAATTCATCACAATTTACATTAATCTTAATAACTTGATACAAATCCATATTTCCAGTTAATAAAATTGATAATATCATATTTTCTCTTTTTCGCAATGTTTGAGATACTTGCGATAGCTCTTGTTTTCTATGCACAACTACTGTTTTCTTTTTATCTAATATTTTTTCACTTTGATTTTTAGCATAACTAAGTTTATTAACTTCAGCATAAATTGCCTCTTTTGAAATTTGATATGTATCAGATATTTTTTCTATATATATTTCTCTTTCCATTGTATTATCTATGTTTGAAAGTAGTTTTGCAATTTCATTTAAAAATTTTATTTTGTCATTTATATTATCCAAATTTAATTTATTCTTTAAAATCTTTATTTTAAACTCTAACACAGAAATAGCTCTATCAACTACATTTTTAAATCTTGCATTTCCGTATTTTATAATATACTCATCTGGGTCTTTAGCACCTTCCATTTGTAATACTCTTAAATCCAAGCCCATACTTTGTAACACATCTATAGCTCTTAACTTGGCCGTTTGTCCAGCTTCATCTGAATCAAAGCTTAATATTACTTGTTCTGCATTTTTTCTAAGCAAAAATCCTTGTTGCTGTGTTAAAGCTGTTCCCAAAGCTCCAACAACATTTTTTACACCTCTTTGATGTAAAGAAATAACATCCATATATCCTTCTACAATAAGCAATTGTTTTGTATCATATTTTTTTGCAACATTTAATCCAAACAAATGCCTACCTTTGCTATAAATCACATTTTCTGGAGAATTTATATATTTAGGCTTGCTATCATCTAAAACTCTTCCACCAAAAGCTATAACTCTACCTCTAACATCACATATAGGAAACATTAATCTATTACGATAACGATCTATATATTGTCCATTATCATTTCTATTTACCAATCCTGACTCCAAAATTTCCTGATCACCAAACCCATTATGTTTTAAAGCCATATATAGTTCATTAAATCTTCCAGAAAATCCTATCTTATAATTTTCCAAAGTATCATTTGTCAACATTCTTTTCTTTACATATTCTTGTCCAATTTTTGCATTTGGAGTATACAAATTTTTATGATAAAAATCTGCTGTAAATTCATTTACTTTATAAACTTTAGCTTTTAATTCTTCTCTTTGACTATCTACATTATTTTCTAAAGTTGGCAACTGTATATTAGCTTTTTCAGCAAGAATCTGAATTGCTTCTACAAATCCACATCCTTCTATCTTCATAATAAATGATATAACATTTCCTCCAACTCCACACCCAAAGCAGTGAAATATTTGTTTATCTGGTGAAACTGAAAAAGATGGCGATTTCTCGTTATGAAATGGACATAATCCAAAGTAATTTCTTCCACTTCTCTTTAAATACATATATTGTGAAATAACATCAACAATATCATTTGATTGCCTTACTTCATCAATTATTTCTTCACTATATCTTGCCATTTTCCCTCACTTTCCCAAAAATACTCATTTATTTTCTCTCATAATTATATTATTCGACACATTTTACATAAATCCTTCTTTGTATTTAATATTTTACAACGCCTAATCCTATAAACTTGCAAATACGCGACATGTAAAATTAACTTTTTATCATGCCGCTTGTATTTTTAATATCATTCGCTTAAAAACATCATTTTATTATCCAATTTGTGCACCATCTTGGCATATGAAACTAATTCTTTAGATGCTGACTTTGTTATTTCTGCTTGTGGTTTATATTTTAGTTTATGCTCTAAACTTGCCCAAAAATCCATAGCCATTGTTCTAATTTGTACTTCCAATTTTACATACATTATCTTCTGAGATAATATTATTGGAACTTCCAAAATCATATGATAACTAGAATATCCACTTTTTTTGGGATTAGTAATATAATCTTTTTCTTTTAATACCTTCACTCCAGGAATCTTTCTAATTAAATCTCTAATAGAAAACACATCTTTTTTTAAAGGACATATAACTCTAACTCCTGCTATATCATTAATATTTTCTATCATATTTTGATATGTAAGCTGTAATCCTCTTGCTTTCATCTTATTAGCTATACTTTCAGGCTTTTTTATTCGTGTTTGCATATGATCAATTAATTCATAATCATAAAACAACTTGAATTCTTCTTTAATGATTTCTAACTTTGTTTCCATTTCTCTTATCGCAACAGAATAAAGAAACATTATTTTTTCAAAAGTTTTTGTGTTCTTTTCTATTTTTTCATTCTTTTTTAACAACATAGACATTGTTACTAATTCATTTTTTTCTTTTTTCATACACATACAACTCCTCATATGTTTTTTTCTACGAATATATTATATGAATTTTGTTATCAAATATGAACGTGTATGTGTATTTTTTGTGAATTAATTATCTTTCTTCTCCAGTTTTAGCCCCTCTTGCTAAAATTTCCTGTTCTCTTTCCTTGATTTTCTTCATATTATCAATTATAATTTTTTTACAATTTTCTTCATCATATTGCTTAGGTCTATATATTTTTGTATTTTCAATAATTTTATTATATTCAAATCCAATACACTTAGGTAATTGCAATTGCATATTCTCATCATCCAATAATTTTTGAAAATCAGACAAATATAACATAGCACCATACCTAGCCTGCTTATACGCCATATATATTGCAATACATTTAGCCATTCCTTTAGAATCATCCTTAAATTTATCATCTCTTTTTACATTTTGTAAAATATCTAAAAAAACAGGATGTATAATTCCACCATTTTCATTATAATTAGGATTTGTACGCATATTTTCAGCCATATCCACAACATCATATAAAACTCTGTATGGATGTGGTTCCTGTAATAATGCGGGTATAAAATTATTTACATCATGTGCTAATGCTAATTTCGCCATTAATTTAACAAATGTTTTTCGTGATACAACATCTGTTGTAAAATCCTTTTCCAATGCATCAGTATCTATAGCATCAAAAACTTGACTAGTTTCATTAGGACTTAAATCTGGATATACCTGTTCATCTGATATTGCCTGTATTTTTTCTTGTTCATCTGACATTGCCTTAACTAGTTCTGGAACAATTTCAGAATTTTCTGTTGATACATCTGGTAATTTTTCTCTTATTGTCTCATCATCAGATCTCTTTATTCTTTCAATCTCCCTTTTAAATTCCCTTTCTCTTTTCTTAACTTCTCTTGTTTCCTTTATATGTTGAAAAATATTCAATATAATCACCTTTTCCTATATATTTTAATTATACAAATAATTTTGCGGATTAACATGTTGTCCATTTATTCTTATCTCAAAATGTAAATGTGGTCCTGTAGAATTTCCTGTACTTCCAACTTCAGCAATAATATCTCCCGCTTGAACTTTTTGTCCAGCTTTCACATACATTTTACTAGTATGTCCATACCATGTTTCCACACCATTTCCATGATTGATTTTTATTAAATTACCATAAGACCCACTATAACAAGCACTTTCAACTGTTCCATTAGCTACTACTTTAATTGGTGTACCTGTAACTGCTCCTATATCTAATCCTGTATGTGTAGAAACTCTTATTCTACTACTAACTCCATATCTTGATGTAATATTTCCATTTACCGGCAATGATGCAAATTTTATACCATTTACATTTTCTGTATTTTCTTCCACAACTTGTTCCACTTTATCTTTTAGGTTTAACTTATTTAAAATATTACTTTTTGCCACATCTAATGAATCGGTTTTTATATCTTCTACATTTCGAGTATGAACCTCTTTTATTTCAATCTGCAAATCACTGTTTTTTTCTTTTAAATATGTTAAAACCACTTGTGCATCTGTCCATGTATCAACACTTTCCAATTTTTCATTACTAACAAATATATCAAAGTATTGATAGTTTATAACCATGCTTTTTTGTATTGCTATTAAAATGTCACTTTCACTTGTCTGCTGTTTTTTATTTACAAATTTAATTTGATATTCTGGTTCTGCTGGTATGCTAACACTTAAAACATTTTTTGCATCATAATTTTCAATATTATCATGAATAATTCCCTTAAAATAATTTTTACTTTTTACATATCCTAGCAATTCTCCAGAAACTCTTACTTCATACACCGGCTTATATTTTATAATTATCAACGCTAATATAAAAGCCAATGCTAATAAAGCAAAATTAAAAAACCTGAAAACTTCTTTTGTGTAGAATTTATAGCTTCTACTTAAAATAAATTTCACTCTCCTTTATGTTTATTTAATAGCGTGACTATTCTTTATTATACTACATATTGTTTCCAAAATCAAGTTTTGTATACTATCCATTTTATATTGCAACAAAAATCTGCAAACACCAACTCAAAATACGAATTTTTTTTAACAACTTTATAAACCTATTAGTTCTATTTTTCACATAAAGTTACTTCAAAACTTATAAGTTAAATGATATATTAATTGTCAGAATAGGAAGGTGATTAAAATGGCTATTGATTACTCTGTTATAGGTTCAAGAATCAAAGAAGCAAGAATTTCTAAAAACTTAACACAAGAAGAATTAGCAGACCAAATCGACATATCTGTTGCATTCTTAAGTAGAGTTGAAAGAGGAAATTCACACATAAATTTAAAAAGACTAAATCAAATTTGCGGATTATTAGATGTTTCAGAAGGTTACATATTAAATGGAGCTTCAAATAACTCAAAAAATTATTTGGAACACGAATTTGCAGAACTTCTAAAAAAAGTATCTCCAAAAAAA
>CAJKVD010000057.1 GCA_905203195.1 uncultured Clostridium sp.
TGCAGATAATGCACTTATTGCAGCGGCAACTTTATCACATAGATATATATCAGATAGATTTTTACCAGATAAAGCAATTGACTTAATAGATGAAGCATGTAGCATGATAAAAACAGAAATGGAGTCTATGCCAACCGAGTTGGATGAAATATCAAGAAAAATAATGCAATTAGAAATAGAAGAAACAGCATTATCAAAAGAAACAGACGAAATGTCAAAACAAAGATTACAAGATATTCAAAAGGAAAAGGCAGAGTTAAAAACAAAATTTGATTCTATGAAAGTAAAATGGGAAAATGAAAAACAATCAATTGGTAAAGTGCAAAAATTAAGAGAAGAAATAGAAAGAGTAAATAGCCAGATTGAACAAGCAGAAAGAAATTATGAATTAAATAAAGCAGCAGAATTAAAATATGGAAAATTACCAGAATTGAAAAAGCAACTAGAAGTAGAAGAAGAAAAAGCAGAAAAAGAGAAAAATACTGATAATAGCTTGTTACGTAATAAGGTAACAGAAGATGAAATTACAAAAATAATATCAAGATGGACAGGAATTCCAGTAGCAAAATTAATGGAAGGTGAAAGAGAGAAACTATTACATTTAAGTGATATTTTGCATAAAAGAGTAATTGGTCAAAATGAGGCAGTAGAAAAAGTATCTGAAGCAATTATACGTTCAAGAGCAGGAATAAGCGACCCACGTAGACCAATAGGATCATTTCTATTTTTAGGACCAACAGGTGTGGGAAAAACAGAGTTGGCAAAAGCATTAGCAGAGAGCTTATTTGATGATGAACATAATATTGTTAGAATTGATATGTCAGAATATATGGAAAAATATTCTGTGTCTAGGTTAATTGGTGCGCCTCCAGGATATGTTGGCTATGAAGAAGGTGGACAATTAACAGAAGCTGTTAGAAGAAAACCATATTCAGTAGTACTTTTTGATGAAATAGAAAAGGCACATCCAGATGTATTTAATATTTTATTGCAAGTGTTAGATGATGGAAGAATTACAGATTCTCAAGGTAGAACAGTAGACTTCAAAAATACTATAATAATTTTAACTTCTAATTTGGGTTCAGAATATATATTAGAAGGAATTGATAATAATGGAGAAATATCAAAAGAAGCACAAGATAAGGTAAATACTTTATTAAAAAAGAGTTTTCGCCCAGAATTTTTAAATCGTTTAGATGAAATAGTATTTTATAAACCATTAAAGAAAACAGAAATATCTAAAATCTTAGATTTATTGATTATAGACTTAGAAAAAAGATTAGAGGATAAACATATTCATTTGGAACTAACAGAAGCTGCTAAAAATTATTTAATTGATAATGGATATGATGAAATCTATGGTGCTAGACCTTTAAAAAGATTTGTTCAGAAAAAGTTAGAAACTTTAATTGCTAAAAAGATTTTGACACAGGAAATTCTACCTAATACTACAGTTGTAGTTGATTGCAAAGAAAATGAATTATGCTTAAGCAGAGAATAATATGTTTGAAGAAATTAAAAATACAGGTATTAATTTAACAGAAGAGAAAGATGTAAAAAAAGCTTATGAATTAATATTAAATAAATATTTTAATAAATAAAAAAGCAAAAAAAACTAATAGAGAGACTGCTTTTTTTACAGTCTCTCTAAATAAAATTTTTAATGTTTACTTAAATTTCAATTTTAGGCTGATACTTTTCAAGCCACATATTAACCTGACACAAATAAGCCATCAGTTGAGGCCCAGTCATAAGTTGCCCAAACCAAGGACGGGAAAAAGCTTTACCATTAGTTTCAAGAATGTCTAAAATATAATTCTTATTCAAAATATAATTAATAGGAGCATTATTATTTTTCATAATATTAGTAAGCATACCTTTAACTTTGGTCAAGTAAGTAGGGTTATGAGTTTTAGGATAAGGCGATTTTTTTCTGTCAACAATTTCTTCCGGAAGAAAATCATGGCAAATATATCTAAGAAGACCTTTTTCACGACCATTCAAAGATTTCATTTCCCATGGAATATTCCAAACATATTGAGCTAATCTATAATCACAAAAAGGAACACGAAGTTCAAAACCATTATACATTGCCATTCTATCAGAGCGGTCTAGTAAAGTCTGCATAAACCAATTTAAAGTTAAGTATGAAATTTTTCTTTTTTCAGCGGTTTCTTTGGAATCGGAATCAAGAATATCAACTTCTGCTAAACTTTCGTTATATCTATAATCAATGTATTCTCTTAAATTAATTTTATTTGAAATATAAGGATTTAATAGTTTTTGTCTTTCACTTATCGCAATAGACCATGGAAAAGTACCACTGTTTAAACTATCTTCACGGAAAAACCATGGGTATCCACCAAAAATTTCGTCAGCACATTCACCTGTTAGAGAAACAGTCATTTCTTTTTTTACATTTTTACAAAACAAAAGTAGAGAAGAATCAATATCTGCCATTCCAGGCATATCTCTGGCAATCATAGCATCTTCTAAATATTTAGCAAGTTCAGGGGTATCGATAATAATAGAGTGATGGTTTGTATAAAGATTTTTAGTCATTAAGTTTATATAATAACTATCTGAATTTGGCTGAAAATCGCTTTTTACAAAGTTTTTATCATTATCTACATAATCAATAGAATAAGTATTTAGAGGTGGTAAATTTTCTTTCTTATAATAATCAGCAGCAAATTTTGTTATTATACTTGAGTCTAGTCCGCCAGAAAGAAAAGTACATAGTGGAACATCTGATATAAGTTGACGTGTTATAGAATCATTTAATAAAAATTTTATTTTTTCGCAAGTTTGTTTTAAAGTGTCAGAATGGGGCTTTGAAATTAGTTTCCAATATCTTTGGATATGAAGTCCAGAATCATTATATATAGCATAGTGCGCAGGTTTTAATTCATTAATGTTTTTAAAAATGGTTGTTCCAGAAGTATGGGAAGGGCCAATTCCAAATAATTCACTTAACCCTTGATTGTTTAAAACTTTTTCGATTCCTGGATATTCAAAGATAGCTTTTAATTCTGAAGCAAAAATTAATGTATTGTTAAGTATTGTATAAAATAAAGGTTTAACACCAAAATGGTCTCTAGCTAAAAACAATTCTTTGTTTTTGGAGTTCCAAATAGCAAATGCAAATATACCGTTTAAGTGCTTTACAACAGAATTTCCATAGTAAATATAACTTTTTAATAAAATTTCTGTGTCACAGTGGCCATTAAATGTAAAACCATTTTGAATCAATGTTTCTTTTAATTCTTTTGTATTATAAATTTGACCATTATATACAATGGCATAATCGCCAAAACTATATTTTTCTATCATTGGTTGTTTTCCGTTTTTGGGGTCTATAACTATAAGACGTTTATGAGCCATACATATATAATTGTTAATGTAGAATCCTTCTTCATCAGGACCTCTTTTAGAAAGAGTATTATTCATTTTTTTTAATAAATCAATTTCTTTTTCATACTTGAAATCTTTTTTTAAGTTTGTAAAACCAACAAAACCACACATAATTACCTCCAATATTAATATTTAACTATATTAATAATATGAGAAATACAGGATATGAGTTCCTAATTATGTAAATTTGACAAAATATGACAAAAGATGTATAATCTTAGAGCAAAGAGAGGAGAGTTAGTAATGAATACATTGCAAAAAGTATTTAAACATTTAAGTTTAATTAGTAGGCACAAATGGGTAGTGTTTAAATTGTGTTGTAAAGTAGGAGAAGCAAAAAGAGGATTATTACATGATTTGTCAAAATATTCATGGACAGAATTTTCAGAAAGTGTTAAATATTATAATGGTAGCCATTCACCTATAACAGAATGCAAAAAGGTCAACGGATATTCAAAAGCGTGGTTACATCATAAGGGGAGAAATAGACATCATGCAGAATATTGGTATGATTCAAGTGCACCAGAACCAATGCCTATAATGCCATATAAATATGTAGCAGAAATGTTATGTGATAAGATGGCTGCAGGAATGATCTATCAAGGTGAGAAATGGACTAAAGAATATGAATTGCAATATTGGCTAAATGAAAAAGATAGTACTTTGGCAAATGATAAAATAAAAGATTTAGTTACAGATTGTTTAACACAAGTTGCTGAAAAAGGCGTGGATGCAGTGTATACAAAGGAAAACTTTAAGAGTCTATACCAAAAATATTGTGGATAGAAAAAAATATTGTTTTTAAACATTGACAAAATAAAAAAATACTAGTATAATTTTAAGGTGCACATTTTTAAAGTGTTAATATTGTGCTAAAAAAATAGTAAAAGAAAATAAGATATATATATATCTGTTTAAGGAGGGATTTTAGATGGCACAACCAAAAAGAAGATGGTCAAAAGCAAGAACACATGCAAAAAGATCAACATGGAAAAAAGAACAACCAACATTTTCAACATGTCCACATTGTCATGAACCAGTATTACCACATAGAGTTTGCGCAAATTGCGGATATTATGATGGAAAACAAGTAGTTGCAAAAAAAGAAGCTGAAAATGCATAATTATATAAAAAGAACTATATTTAATATGGTTCTTTTTTTTGTTATTTATTGAATTATTTTTTACTATGTGTTAAAATAAGATTGTAACTCTTAAAAAAGTCCGACTAAATTAAGGAGGAATTGCGTTATGACAAAAACATATTCTTTTATCTCACGGGACATGAGACGGATTATTGCAGGTGTGGCAATTGAATGTGGAATTGAATTCAAAAGCGACAAAGTTAAAGAATCAATTAACATTTTTGGTGATGCCGAAAAAGTACAAAAGGCTGTAGAGAAGATAAAAATTGAATATGGAATCTCTGGCTAATATTGCAAAGAGTAGGTCATTAGAAAGTAAAATTTACAATCTAATGACCTTTTAAAATTTTAAAAAAACTATTGCTAAATTTATATTTTAGTGATATAGTAAACAAGTAAAAAAACGAATAAAGACAAAATTTAAACAGGGAGGAAAAATCCAATATGAAATTATTTAAAACTTATAGTGAAAAAGAAGTAAAAAGAGTAATGCCAATCGTTAGACAAATAAACGATTTAGAAGGAGAAATATCAAAATTAACAGATAGTGAACTAAGGGCAAAAACAGATTATTTTAAAAAACAATTAAAAGAAGAAGGAAAAACATTAAATGATATTTTACCAGAGGCATTTGCAGTTGTTAGAGAAGCATCAAAAAGAACTTTAGGATTAAGACATTTTGATGTACAATTAATAAGAGGTATTATATTACATCAAGGAAGAATAGCAGAAATGAAAACAGGTGAAGGAAAAACATTGGTAGCAACACTTCCTGTATATTTGAATGCACTAGAAGAGAAAGGTGTGCATGTAATTACCGTAAATGATTATTTGGCAAAAAGAGATAGTGAATGGATGGGAAAATTATATAAATTCTTAGGCCTTTCAGTAGGACTAGTTGTAAATGGAATGGACCCAGACCAAAAACAAAAAGCGTATAATGCAGACATAACATATGGAACAAACAATGAGTTTGGTTTTGATTACTTAAGAGATAACATGGTAATATATAAAAATCAATTAGTACAAAGGGATTTACATTATGCAATAGTAGACGAAATTGATAGTATTTTAATTGATGAAGCACGTACACCATTAATTATTTCAGGAAGAGCAAATGAATCATCAGATTTATATAAAAAAGCTGATGACTTTGTAAAAAGGTTAGAGCCTAAAGTTATAGTAGAAGAAGATGTAAAAGATTATGACCAAGCAGAAGATAACGAAAAATACGATTATATTGTAGATTTAAAAGCAAAAT
>CAJKVD010000058.1 GCA_905203195.1 uncultured Clostridium sp.
ATTGAAAATAAGCTTCCTATTTCACGCATAAAGTTAATATAGTTTAAGTTTAAAAGCCAGTCTGCATTATTTACTATTATTGCTGCGTTTTTTCCTTCGAAACTAACAAATTTTTCTACTTGTTTTTTTATACTTGCTACATTTGCATCTATTTGTTCCCTTGATAGCATCTTTCTCATATCTGTTTTTCCTGAAGGATCTCCTATTGAGGCTGTTCCTCCTCCTACTAATATTATTGGCTTATGTCCACATTTTTGTAGATGACTTGCTACCATAAGTGAAACAAAATGTCCTACATGTAAACTATCTGCTGTTGGATCTATTCCTATATAAAATGGTATTGATTTATTTGTTTCAAATAATTCGTACATTTCTTTTGGATGTGTTAATTGTTCTATATAACCTCTTTCTTCTAATAATTTAAGTGCATTCATTTTTTATTCTCCTAACTTTTTTATTTTATAATGTGATGTTTCCATTTTTATTTATGTTTTTTATTTCTTCTTTAATTCCTTCATATGTTAAGAATCTGTTTATATTTTTTTCTGATATTCCTGTTTCTCCTGAGATATTTGTTAAACTTCCTTCAAATCCATTTTCTTGAATATATGTTTTAAATGTTGAAAATTCCATATTATCTTTTGCTGTACATCTTGGACATACATTTCCTTCTGATACATAAAAATTTCCACATCTTGTGCATTTCTTAAATTCCATCTTTATTACCTCCTATAATTTTTCATTTGAATTTTATACTACCATATTCGTCCTTTTTTTACAATATTTTTACATTATTTTGTATTTATTTTTTAATGTGTTGTATTATTAACACTGTTTGTTTGATTTACTGTGTTTAAATCTGATTGTTTTTCTTCTTTTTTGTTTTGCTCTTCATTCATTGTTTCTAAGGATTTTATTAATTCTTGCAATCGTTTTAGGTCTCTTCCCATCATTTCCCAGTCATCATTTTCATTTGATTCTGTCAAGTTATTGTTTGCTTTAATTATTGCTTCTATTAGTCCTTGTAAACTTTCTGTATTTTCTATTTCTATATCTACTGCATATGTTGATAACAAATTTTCTAATGCTTTTTGAATTGTATCACCTATAGCTATTTTATTACCTGATGATACTACTACTTTTTTTAGTACTGGTATTTTTGATTCATTTAATTTTGTTTGATAAATTGGTTCAACATATAGAACTGTGTTTTCTAATGGAACTACTATCATGCTTTTTGTAACCTTGGTTCCTGTTGTATTTAATGTTTCTATTTCTTTTGATATTGCTTCATCTTGCTCTATTTGTTTTTCTAATTGTATTGGTCCTACAACATTACTATCTTGTGAAAATTTATATAAATGTAATTTGTTCTTTCCATTTTCTGTTGTTCCTACTAAATATGATATTAAATTTTGTTTTTCATTTGGCGTGTAAATTTGTATTAAACCTAATTCGTTTTTTCCATTTATTTCTACCATTGCATAATATGGTTCTAATATTCCTCCAGTTGATTTAGTTACTTTGCTATTATTGTATTTTGCAAAATCCCATATATCATCTGCTCTATATAAAATATCCGGTTTTGCATTATGGTATGATTTTAATAGTTCTGCTTGTACTTTATATAAATATTTTGGATATGTTAAATGTTTTGAGATATCTTCTGGTATTTCTTCTTTAAATAAACCTTTATAAGTATTATTATATGCCATTATTATTGGGTCAGTCTTATCTGTTATATAATAATCTACTGTTCCATCATATGCATCAATAATTACCTTTACAGAATTTTTGATATAATTGATTTTTTGTTTTTTGTTATTATATTCTATACTTGTGTATTGTGAATATGGATAATTGCTTGATATTGTGTATGCATCTAATACCCATTTTATTTTTCCATCATCTGTTACTACTGTATATGGTTCATCATCATATAATAGATATGGCATTGCTTTTTTGGCTCTTTTTATTATGTTTCTATTTAACAAAATTTTGCTATTCTCTGTTATTTCTCCTGAAAACGCTAATTTTATGTCTCCTTTTCTTAATGCTAAAATAAGCCTATCTGTAAAATTTAATGTTAGACCTGCTTGACCATCATAGCTTGATGTGTATTCGTTTCCTAGCTCGTCTGTATAGTCATATTCTTTTTTATTTTTGGCATTTGTAGCTATAATTTCATTAGTTTCTAATCCAAAATATATTTGTTGCTTTTCTGTGTTTAATTTGTCATCTTTTCCTGATACGTCTTTTTGTATGTATTGAATGTCTCCATTTTCACTTGTTTTTGTTGCTGAAGTTATTATTTGGCCTATTCCGTGGGTATATTCATATGTTTTATTTGTATATGTTCTTCCTGAATTTACAATTTCTCTTGGTGATATATATACTAGTTGTTCTTTTCCGTCTATAGTATATTTAGCTAAATTTGCTTGTCTATATGTGTAATACCCTGTTCCTGTTTGGTTTTCTTTTACGGTTGCTAATACAGATTCTTTACTTATTAATGGTATATTATTTATTAGATTTTGATTTGTATTGACTTCTTGCTCAGTAATTGTTCCTGTGTATTCTAAACTGTTTTCGTTTACATCGATTCCATATGCATCTTTTGTGCTTTCTATATTATTTGAGATATTAACCTTTTCTTTATCTAGTCTATTTGATGTTACAAATATCAAGCTGTATCCTACCATTATTACAAATAGTATTACTAAGTATATTGGTATTATGCACAAACTCTTTAATACTTTTTGTGTGTTTTTTTGTTTAAAATATTTAATCGCTATTCCTACACATATTATTATAAGTATTCCAAATATAGTGTATCCCCATCTTTTTATTGTTGTGTCTGTATAACTTGCTCCAGTTAATTCTAAATTGCTACTTACTCCATCAAACCTTGTTGTTGCCGAATTTTCTACTGTTACTATTTTTCCAAATAATATGTTTTGAGTGTTTAGTATTGTGCCTATTCCAAATATAATTGCTATTATCATTATATTTCTTAATATTTTTTTGATAAAAGTACTTTCTCTTAGTATTGTTCTATCTACACCATCAAAATATCTATTAAATACAATTATATAGTATAATGCCATATATAATGTTAGACCTATGACTAGCCAAAATACATATGTTAATATTTGGTCTATAAGTGGTTTTTGGAAAAAGTAATAACCTATGTCTAATCCAAATACAGATTCAGTTTTTCCAAATGATGTATTACTTAATCCTAATATTACTTTTTGTACAAGTGTGTTTGATACAAATGCACTTGTTATAGCTGATATTATTAATGCCAATGATTTATTTGGTAATTTAGGCATTTCTTTTTTTTCGCTATCAAAAAATTCTTTTAATCCTTTTTTTATTCCTTTATTTGTTATATAAATTAAAAAGTATAAAAATATAAATGATATCACCATTATACTATATTTTACTTTGTAATTTGTTAAAAATTCTTGCACATATTCTTGTCCTAGTTCTTTGTATTCTAAATAGCTTCCTCTCATAATTATATAGCTTAATATTGCAAATAATATTAAAAACGCTATTACTATTATTCTTCTTATTTTTTTATTGTTCTGCTGTTTTTTTGTTTCTTGACTGGTGCTATTTTTTTCTTCTGGAGTACTTTGTTTTTCTAATTTTTCGTTTTCTTGCAACTTTTTCTCCTCCTTTTTAATTTTATTATATTTTATATTATAGCTTTTACAAATTCTTCTGCATTAAATACTTCCATATCATCTATTTTTTCACCAACACCTATAAATTTTACTGGTATTTTGTTTTCTTCAACAATTCCTAAAACTGCCCCACCTTTTGCTGTTCCATCTAATTTTGTTAATATTAATCCTGTTATGTTTGCTTCTTGCTTAAATGCTTTGACTTGTGGTATTGCATTTTGCCCAGTTGTTCCGTCTATTACTAATAATACCTCTTTGTCTGCTTCTGGCATTTCTTTGTTTATTACTTTTTGTATTTTATTTAATTCATCCATTAAATACTTTTTATTATGTAATCTTCCTGCTGTGTCAACTATTAGTATATCTGCATTTTCTTCTTTTACTTTTTTCATTGCATCATATACTACTGATGCTGGGTCAACTCCTTCTTCTCGTTTTATAATTTCAGCTCCTGCCCTATTTGCCCAAATTTCTAATTGTTCAACTGCTGCTGCTCTAAATGTATCTGCTGCTGCAACTACAACTTTTTTTCCGTCTTTTGCTAGTCTGTTTGCTATTTTTCCTATTGATGTTGTTTTTCCTACTCCATTTACTCCTATTACTAATATTATAGATGGTTTTGTGTTTAATTGTAATCCTTTATTTTCAATATTTAAAATGTCTTGCATTTCTTCTCTTAGTACTTTTTTTACTTCTTCTTCGTCTTCTATTTTTTCTTTTTTCATCCTTTCTCTTAATTTGTCTATTATTTTTGTTGATGTTTCTATTCCTATATCTGACATTATTAATATTTCTTCTAGTTCTTCTAAGAACTCTTCATCAACCTTTCTGAAATTGCTAAATACATCGTTTATTTTTTCGTTTATTGATTGTTTTGTTTTGTTTAAACCTGTTTTTAATTTTTCAAAAAATCCCATCTTTTTCCTCCTGTTTTTTTATATTTTTTAAACTATGCCTATTGTATCATAATTTTATATTTTTTTCCATTATTTTTTTACTTTTTAATCATTATTATATAATATTAACTCTTTTTTTATCTCTAAAAAAGCCATTATCATGTAAAATGATAATGACTTTTTACTTAATTGAGTATCACATATTCAAGACATATAACATTTTTAATATCAAATTGCAGTTTTTCGTGCTGAGGAATTAAGTTGGCAATAGCCTCATAAATATATTACACTTTTTTATCTTATGGAGCGATTATGAAACAGGTATGCGAAAAATAACATACGTTGTTTCAAGCTCTCTTATATAACTCGATTTATTGTCTTTACTTTAACATAAAATTTTAATTTTTGCAAGACTAATATAAAAAAGGATAGCCATCAGTTATAATGAAAAATAATTAAAGATTCTAAAAGACAGAATTATTACCATATATCTTAATTTTAAAAATATTATAAAACGAAACTAGGGAGCAAGAATATCTGCTCCCTAGAAGGTGTGTACCTTTTTTTTGGCTTATCATCCAAAAATCTTGTTGATGTCGATGATCTCAGCGATTTCGTCGGAGTGCTCCGCCAGCTCCAAAAACAGAGCCTTGAGCTTGTTTGCGTTCTCTTTCTTACTCTCCTCCGCGATGATTTCCATTGCCATTTTGAGCAATTTCTCGAGCATATCATCCAGAGCGGAACGGGTAACATCATGCAGTTTCACACCACAAATCGTGCCAGAGATATCCGCAACCCAGCCTTTAACATCAGTCACCTGACTATCTTTAGACAGCCTATCCATGAGGGTGGACAGCTTATCCAGGGCGGTGTTAACGGATTCTTCCGTGTTGGCAGTACGCAGTTCCTGCTTGACTTCGCTGACCTCTTTCACGAGATACTCAAACCGTTCCTTGCGAGTCATCATACGAAAACCGCAGTTCTTTGCTCCTAATGCTTCCTGTGTCATAGTGTTCTCCTCTCTTACGATTTCACCGTACTCATTGATTGCCATAGTTGTTACACCTTTCTGTGTATTATTTGTTGAAGCGATTGCTCCTAACATACATTTATTATACCACATTTTACATAAAATTGCAAATTTTTAAAGATCAATTATCCGTTTTTTATAATTCATTTATGATAATGTCTTAATAAATCATTTAAGAAAATGTCTTAAT
>CAJKVD010000059.1 GCA_905203195.1 uncultured Clostridium sp.
CAATAAATAGAATGCTTGCAGCAGAATGCTATAAACAACGTTTAGAAACAGGATTAACATTTTTTGAATTAGGATATATGTTAATGCAATCATATGATTTTTTACATTTATATAATACATATGGATGTAAACTAGAAATTGGTGGAAATGATCAATGGTCTAACATAATTGGAGGAGTAGACTTAATAAGAAAAATAGGAAAAGACGATTCTTTTGGACTTACTTTTAAATTATTAACAACAAAAGAAGGAAAAAAGATGGGAAAAACAGAAAAAGGAGCATTATGGCTAGATGCAAATAAAGTTTCACCATATGAATTTTACCAATATTGGAGAAATATTGAAGATGAAAGTGTTGGAAAAGTCTTGTCATTATTAACATTTTTACCTATGGATGAAGTAAATAGACTTGCATCATTAAAAGATGAACATATAAACGAAGCAAAAAAAATAGCTGCATTTGAAATAACAAAATTAATTCATGGCGAAGAAGCGGCAAAAAAAGCAGAAGAAGCATCAAATGCATTGTTTAATGGTCAAGGTTCAATAGAAAATATGCCATCTACGAAAATAGAAGATGCAAAAATCTCAATAATAGATGCACTATTAAAAACAGGAATAGCACCATCAAAAAGCCAAGCAAGAACATTAATAACACAAAATAGTATTAGCTTAAATGACAGTAAAATTACAGATTGCAACTATATACTTTCAGAAAAAGATTTTAAAGAAGGGTATGCTATTTTAAAAAAAGGAAAAAAAGTATTTCATAAAATAGAAAAATAGTTTATTTTTCAAAGAACAAAAAAATAAAGAAAAAGAAAGTTCAAAAATACAAAAAGACTTTCTTTTTTTTTACATTTATGGTAGAATAACAATGTCAAAAAACAAAAGAAAGAAAGTGTATAAAGTGAAAAAAATTAATGGAATAATAATGCAATATTTTGAATGGTATCTAAAAACAAACCAAGACTTTTGGCTAAAAATATCAAACAAAGCAGAAGATTTAGCAGACATAGGAATAACAGCCATATGGCTACCACCAGCATATAAAGGAATCGGAGGCAAAGATGAGGTTGGTTATGGAGCATATGACTTATATGATTTAGGAGAATTTGATCAAAAAGGAACAATAAAAACTAAATATGGCTCAAAGCAAGAATACTTAGACTGTATAATGGCATTAAAACAGGCGGGGATAGAAGTGTATGCAGATATTGTTTTAAACCATAAAATGGGAGCAGATAAAATACAAACAATACCAGCAACAAAAGTAGACTGGGGAAATCATAATCTAACAATATCTAATCAAGAAACAGTAAAAGTAGCAACTAAATTCACATTTCCAGTGAGAAAAAAGAAATATTCAGATTTTGAATGGAATTGGACACATTTTACAGGAATTGATTATAATAGTGCAACAGGAGAAAATGCAATATTCAAATTCAAAAACAAAGAATGGAGTAAGACTGTAGATGAAGAATTCGGTAATTTTGATTATCTAATGGGAGCAGATATAGACTTTAAAAATCAAGAAGTAATAGATGAATGCATAAAATGGGGAGAATGGTATGTAGATACAACAAAAATAGACGGATTTCGATTAGATGCAGTAAAACACATAGATGCAGAATTTTATTCAAAATGGTTAAAAACATTAAGAGAAAAGTTCAAAAAAGAATTATTTGCTGTTGGCGAATATTGGGCAAACGATGTAAATAAATTACATAGATACATATCTGAAACAATAGGAGAAACATCACTATTTGATGTACCTTTACACTATAATTTAGAATCAGCATCAAAAAATGAAAATTACGATTTATCACAAATACTAGAACACACATTAGTAAAAGAAAATCCATCAAAAGCAGTAACATTTGTAGATAACCATGACACACAACCAGGGCAAGCATTACAAAGCTTTGTATCAGAATGGTTTAAACAAAGTGCATATGCAATTATATTGCTTAGAGATGCAGGATACCCATGCGTTTTTTATGGTGATTTTTATGGAATACCACATGATAATATAGAACCAGTAAAAGATATAAAAACACTTATACAATTAAGAAAAGAAAAAGCATATGGAGAGCAATATGAATATTTTGATCACCCAAATTATATAGGATGGACAAGAAAAGGTGATGACGAGCATATACGTTCTGGATTAGCAGTTGTAATAACCAACAGAGGAGATGGAGAAAAAACAATGTATATAGGAACTGAACATACAGGCGAAACATTTATAGATGTTATAGGAAATTGTGAAGAAGAAGTAATAATAAGAGAAGATGGATGTGGAGTATTTAAAGTAAAAGAAAAATCTGTATCAGTATGGATAGAAAAATAAAAAGATTTGCTTTTAGAAAGGAAGAAAAAAATGTTAAAACATAGAATTTGGCTAAAAAAAATTATTTTTTCAATAATTCTTATACTAATATTAGCAACAACTACAAAAGCAAACAATAATGAAGAAACAAAAGAATATAATCTGCAAGATATAGGAATGAAGATTTCATTAAACTCGAATTTAATAGATGTTGTTTCAGGACTAAAAAACAAAGATGAAAGATTATCAAAAATTGAAAACCAAGAAGAATATCTAAAAAGTTATGAAAATTCAGGCATTTTATTAAATGCAGTAGATAATGTTGAAAACACCAAAAAAGAAATAATAGTAGCACAAAGAACAAACACAAATTACATAAACATGAAAGACTTCAACAAAATTTCAGAAAAACAAAGAAACAAATATAAAGAAAAAATGCTAAAAACTTTTAAACAACAAGCAAATCAAACATATGACGAAAGTCAAAAAACAAAAATAAATATAAAAGACAGTTCACTAATAACAACTAATAACCAAAACAACTACATACATGTTACAGCAATACTACAAAATGAAGAAAAAAGTTTAGAGATGTCAATATATTACACAATTATGAATGGTAGGTTAATAACAATAAGCTTTAGATATTATAATAATAATTCAGAAACAAATTCAGAAGAAAAAGAAATAATAGAAAACACAGAGTTTTATGAGGTTACAAGACCACAAGATGCCACTAACCAAACAATGAGTTTAGTATTAGGAACAATGGCAATACTAATTATAATTCTAACTATAATAATAATAGCAATAAGAATAAAAGACAGAAAACGATTAGACAAAAATATAAAAGACAGAAAAGTAAAGGAATATGGCAAATTTGGTGGATTAATACTATTTTTTTGGACATTATGTTTTTATCAAATTTTATTAAGAATAATAGGAATAAGTAATACATCAAATATTAATAATATAAACTTTTATATAAATGCAGTAAAGTTGCAAACCACAATAATAGTGCTAATAAATATGTATCAAATTTATATAACATTAAAAAGAAAGCAAGAAACTCCAAAAAAAATCATTATATCAAATATAATAATAATGATAACAGGACTACTAATAACAATTATCCGTATAATATATGCAAAAATAAATCCAAACGATTTCTATGATTTAGAATATTTTAAGCAAGAATTAAGTGTTCTAGTATATAGTGTCATATATCCAATTTTATGTATAATATACTTTGCTTTTTCAAAAAGAGTACAAACATATTATTATTTGCCAAGCAAAAGCTATAAAGAAACATGGAGAGATGTAATTAATAAACTAAAAAGGAGTAAAGATGGAAAAAAAGAATAAAAAATTAATAAATAGTTTTAAATGTGCAATACAAGGAATTATACAAGCAATGAAAACAGAAAGAAATGTAAAAATACATATAACAATAATGATATTAGTAATAATATCAGGTATAGTATTTAAAATAGCAAAACAAGAATGGATAACATGTATAATATTATTCGGACTAGTAATATCATTAGAGCTAGTAAATTCAGCAATAGAAACAACAGTAGATATAGCAATGCCAGAAATAAATGAAAAAGCAAAAAACGCAAAAGACATAGCAGCAGGAGCAGTATTAGTTTCAGCAATATCATCAGCAATTATAGGATTAACAATATTTATACCAAAAATAATTGAGTTTATAAAAAATTAAAAAGGAGGGGGATGTAAATTATGAAAAAAAAGATAAGCATAATATTTGCAATATTAATAATAGTTGCAATTGCAGGAACAATAATATATGTAAAGTCAAAAGAAGAAAAACCAGAAGAAGTAGTAAATCAATATATATCATTAATAAACAATCATAAGTATGAAGAAATGTATGAAAAAATAACAGACCAATCAAAGCAGAAAATAAGCCAAAGTGATTTTACCAAAAGAAACAAAAATATCTATCAGGGAATTGATGCATATGACATAAAAATAGAAATAAAAGGAATAGAAAAAGACAAAGAAGATAAAACAACAAAAGTAAATTATACAGAGACAATGTCAACATCTGCAGGAAACATAACATTTGACAACACAGCTAAATTAAAAAAAGAAAAGAAGCAATATAAAATAGTATGGTCATCAAGTCAAATATTCCCGCAATTAAGAGATAATGACAAAGTAAGAATAAGCACAATAAAAGCATCAAGAGGAGAAATATTAGATAGGAACGGAAACAAATTAGCAGAAAACGGAAAAATTTCATCTATAGGAATAGTGCCTGGAAAATTGGGAGAAAATAAAGAAGAAAATATAAAAAAGATTTCTGAACTAACAGGAGTTTCGGAAGATTACATAAAAAAACAAATATCAGCTTCATATGTAAAAGATGATACTTTTGTACCAATCAAAAAAATAGCAATGAACAATACAAACTTAAAAGAGCAATTGTTACAAATTCCAGGAGTAATGATAAACTCAACAGATGCAAGAGTATATCCATATGGAAAAGAAGCTTCACATATAACAGGATATGTCCAACCAATAAGTGCAGAAATATTAGCAGAAAAAGATGGAAAGGGATATAACAGTAGTAGTATAATTGGAAAAACTGGATTAGAGTCAGCATATGAAGATAAAATCAGAGGAATAGATGGTGTAGAAATTTATATAGAAGATTCTGAAGGAAACAAATTAAAAGAAATAGCAAAACAAGATAAACAAGATGGAAAAGACATAAAATTAACAATTGACGCAGATTTACAAACAAAATTATATAATCAATTAAAAGATGACAAAGGATTTTTTGTAGTATTAGAACCACAAACAGGAGAAGTATTAGCACTTGTTAGCACACCAACATTTGATGCAAACGATTTTGTTTTAGGCTTAACAAATGAACAATGGGAACAATTAAATAATGATGAATCAAAGCCATTATATACAAGATTTTTACAATCATATTGTCCAGGTTCTACATTTAAACCAATAACAGCAGGAATAGCATTAACAACACAAGCTATTGACAAAAATTCGGAGGCATCATATAATGGACTAAGTTGGCAAAAAGATAGTAGCTGGGGAGACTATAATGTTACAACACTTACAAGTTATTCAGGAAGCAAGAATGTATTAAATGCACTAATCCATTCAGACAACATATTTTTTGCTCAAACAGCATTAAAAATAGGAAAAGAAAAATTTGTAGAGAATCTAAAAAAATTAGGATTTGGAAGCAAAATAGAATTTCCATTAGATTTAAAAGCATCACAATATGCTAATGGAAAAGATACTATCGACACAGAAATAAAATTAGCAGATACAGGATATGGACAAGGAGATTTATTAATAAATCCAATACATATGGCATCAATATATTCAGCATTCGCCAATGAAGGAAAAATGTTAAAACCATATTTAGAATATGAAGATGGCAAAAAAGAATATATAAACTAAGAAGCATTTTCAGTTGAT
>CAJKVD010000060.1 GCA_905203195.1 uncultured Clostridium sp.
GGTTCATGCTTGCTACTAACATAAAATTACATGGATATGTTAAACTTGCCCATAACCTGGATATTGTTATTTCTTTTTCTTCCAATGGTCCTCTAAGAGTTTCTAATGTTTCTTTTCTGAATTCTAATATTTCATCTAAATATAATACTCCATAATGTGCTAAACTTATTTCTCCGTGGTTTTGGTATTCTACCTCCTCCTACCATTGAAGTTGTTGATATTGTATGATGTGGTGTTCTAAATGGTCTGGTTGTTATTATCCCTGTTTCACTTTTTAATATACCTGCTATGCTATGAATTTTAGTTATTTCCAATGCTTCTTCAAAACTTAAATCTGGTAAAATAGTTGGTAACCTTTTTGCAAGCATTGTTTTACCTCCTCCTGGACTCCCTGTTAAAATACAGTTATGTCTTCCCGCTGCTGCTATTTCTAATGCTCTTTTTGCATTTTCCTGTCCTTTTACATCTGAAAAGTCTATATTATATCTTTTACAGTCTATTTTTTGAAAATCAAATTTTCTTCTTTCTTTTTTTGGTTCTTTATTCTGATTTATATATTCTATTACTTCTTTAAGTGTTGCTACTGGTATTATTTTTAATCCTTCTATTATCATTGCTTCTTTTTCGTTTTCTTTTGGTACTATAATTGTTTTTATTCTACATTTTTTTGCTTCTATACACATAGGTAATATTCCTTGTATTTTATTTACTTTTCCATCTAATGCTAATTCTCCTGTAAATATTGTTGATTTTGAATCAAACCTTTTTATTGCTCCAATTGCTAATAGTATTCCTATTGCAATTGGTAAATCATATCCACTCCCTTCTTTTTTGATGTCTGATGGTGCTAAATTTATTAAAATTTTTCTACTGTTTAATTCTACATTTGTATTTTTTATTGCTGATTTTATTCTTTCTTTTGACTCTTTTACTGTAATATCTGGTAATCCTACTATTTCAAATTTTGGAAGGCCTCCTGTTATATCTGTTTGTATTTCTACTAATCTCCCCTCTAATCCTATTAGTGAAATTGTTTGTGTTATAGATAACATTTTTATCTCCTTTTTTTATAAAATTATTGATTTTTAAGGTTTTTTATTATAAAATATTTTTATAAAATTAACAAAAGAATGGTGAAGATATGAAGAAAAATGTGAACAATAATAAAAATAACAAGAAAATTTTAAATATTAATAGCGAATTTACTTCGCAAAATTTTGTACATACCAAAAAATTAAAAATAATATTTTTAGTTACTATCATTATCTTTGTTTTGCTTGCTAGTAGGCTAGCTGTTATTCAGTTTGTTGATGGCTCTTATTTAAAAGAAAAAGCTTATTCTCAACAGACAATTAATCAAATTATTAGCCCTAAACGTGGAAATATTTATGATTCTACTGGAAAGGTCTTAGCAAGTAGTGCTTCTGTAGATACTATAACTATAAATCCAACAAAAATTGTTGATGATACAGATGAGAAATCTGAAGCACTTAAAGAAAAAGTGGCTAAAGGTTTATCTGATATTTTTGAATTAGACTACAACGAAACTTTAGAAAAAGTTAAGAGTACTTCTCATGTTGAAACAATTGCTAAAAAAATAGAACAAAATAAAGTTGAAACATTGCAACAATGGATGAAAGATAATAAAATTTCTGTTGGTATAAATATTGATGAAGATACAAAACGTTATTATCCTTATGATACGGTACTTTCAAATGTTTTAGGTTTTTGTGGTACTGATAATTCTGGAATTGTTGGATTAGAATCTACATATAATTCTGTTTTGCAAGGTACTCCTGGAAAAATTGTTAGTTCAAAAGGTAGTGACCAAGAAGAAATTCCAAATGCAGAAGAAACTTATATTTCTGCTGAAAATGGTAGTGATCTAACTTTGACAATAGATTTTAATATTCAATCCATTGTAGAAAAGTATTTAAAACAAGCTTGTATAAATTTGAATGCAAAAAAAGGTGGCACATGTATTGCTATGAATCCTAAAACAGGGAAAATTTTAGCAATGGCTGATTACCCAGACTATAATTTAAATACGCCTTTTACTCCAAACGATTCTCTTTCAAAAACTTATAATTCCCTTTCATCAGATGAGAAGAATGATGCTTTACATACAATGTGGAAAAATAAATGCGTTTCTGATTTATATGAACCTGGTTCAGTATTTAAATTAATTACTGCTTCTGTTGCTTTAGAGGAGCATGTTACAACTCCTGATGTTGAAGGGGATTTTGTATGCAATGGTTATGAACAGGTGGCTGATAAAAAAATTAGTTGTTGGAGTACAGTTCCTCATGGTTCTCTTTCTTTAAGAAAAGCTTTGGAGAAGTCATGTAACCCTGCATTGATGCAACTAGGTAAAAGAATTGGTGTTTCTACATTATATAAATATTATCGTGCTTATGGTTTATTTGATACTACTGGAAGTAAACTATATGGTGAATCTAATTCATTATTTACTAAGGAATCCAGTGTTGCAGATGTTGAACTTGCCACTATGTCTTTTGGTCAAAGGCTTAATATAACACCTTTGCAAATGATTACTGCAATTTCTGCAATTGCTAATGATGGTGTTTTAATGAAACCAATGATTGTTGATAAAATTACTAATACTGATACAGGCGCTGTTACAACTGTTAGTCCTACAGAAGTTAGACAGGTTCTTTCTAAAGAAACTGCTAATACAATGAAAGATTTAATGAAATCTGTTGTTGTTGATGGTACCGGATACCGTGGTGCTGTTACAGGTTATTCTGTTGGTGGAAAAACTGGTACTTCTGAACCTCCAGATGGTAAAGAAAGTGATGGTTATGTAGCATCTTTTGTTGCTATTTCTCCTGTAGAAGATACTCAAATTGTTTTGCTTGTATGTTTCTATGGTTTGGATAAAGGTCAACAAGGTGGCCAAGTAGCAGCTCCTGTTGCTTCACAAATGTTAACTGAAATTTTGCCATATATGGGTGTACCTTCTGATTCTACTGATAGTAGTTCTTCAGATTTAGTACAAATTCCTGATATACGTAATAAAACTTTTACAGAAGCTGAAAAAGTTTTAACTTCTGCTGGCTTTAAAGTAAAATCTATTACTACTCAGAATAAAAATGCTACTACTGTCTCTGACCAAGTTCCAAAACCTGGTGTATCACTTTCTAATGGGTCTATAGTAATGCTTTATGATAATACTAATACTGCCAAAACCTCTGTTACAGTTCCTGACCTTAACTTAAAGACTTCAGCTCAAGCAATAAATGCTTTGCATAATTTAAATTTAAATGTTTCTATTGATGGTTCAGGTAATGTAGTTTCTCAGGATCCTCCAGCTAATTCAAAAGTAGAAGAAGGTACTGTTGTTAAAATAACCTTAAAAAAAGGCTCTAATTCAGCACATTAGTTAATTAATTTTTATTTTGGAAATTGCACCTTAAAAGTGCAATTTCCTTTTATATTCTTTCTTTTCTCCAATATTCTTTTATTAATTCATCTAAATATCTTATATATATGTTTTCTTCTTTTATTTTTTCTATTATATCTCCCTCCTCTCCTTTAAAATATGCAATCCATTGCTCTTTTTTTGATATATTTTTTTGATTTATAATTTTAAATTTGGGTAATTCAATGATATGAGTTTCAGCTTTTTCCTCACTGAAATCGATTGATTTGAATTTATTCAATATTTCTTTTTTGTGATATGCTAATGTTTGATAATAAACAAAATCTAATATATTGATAGTAATAGTCTTAGCTGTTTTTCTATTGTCTCCATAATAAATCTGATTTGAATGAACAAATAAGTAATACAAAGCTATCTTTTTTTGAATATGTTTTCCATCTAAAAACTGGATTCCTATATTTAATTCTTCATCTCTGGAAGTTGTTACTCTTACATCTAGTATTCCCATTTTCTCATATGCTGGTATATATTTTTCCAAAGTGTCTATATAACTGTTTATTTTTATTGATTTTATTTCTATTTCTAATATGCTCTGTATTATGTCTTTTATTATATTTTTATAATTATCATTTGATAAAACCTTTTTTAAAACATAATTTCTATTGCAAATTAGTTCTTGATTCATTATTTTATATTTTCATGCCTCCTTTCGTACTTTATTTTTTCTCTTTTGTCGTTTTGGGATTTTTTAGATTTAAAAATTTTGAATTTAAAAAAAATTAGAATTATAATTCTTATTTTCAGTATACTTAGTTTTATTTTGTTTGTCAATTGCTTTTTTCCTTATTTTTCTACTTTTCATCGCAATTTTCGACATTTTAAAAACTTCTTTGTTCTTTTTTATCTTATTTGTTTTAGAATGTATTGGTTTATTTTTTCTTTTTAGTTTTTTTCTTTTATATAAATAAAAACCAGAAAATAAACTAAGAAAAAAGTTAAATTTTCTGGTCTTATATTTAAGATGCTATATAGTATCCTACTCCTCTTTTTGTAATTAAAATTTTAGGTGTTGATGTATCTAATTCTATTTTTTCTCTTATTCTTCTGACTGTTACATCTACTGTTCTTATGTCTCCATAATATTCATATCCCCATACCTTTTCTAAAAGTATTTCTCTTGTTATTACTTGGCCTGGTTGACTTGCTAAAAACTTTAAAACTTCAAATTCTCTTAGTGTTAGATCTATTACTTCTCCTCTTACACGTACTTCAAATTTATCTAAGTCTAATTCTAGATCTCCTACTATTATCTTTTTGCTTTTTGTTTTTTCATTTTCTGCTTTTGATGCATCATCTATTTGTTGTCCTAATGTTACATCTGCTTTTCTTATATTTGCCTTTACTCTTGCTACTAGTTCTCTTACGCTAAATGGTTTTGTTATGTAATCATCTGCTCCTAATTCTAGCCCTACTATTTTATCTACTTCTGTATCTTTTGCTGTTAATATAATTATTGGAATATTTAGTGCATTTTTTACCCTTTGGCATACTGTTAGACCATCTAGTTTGGGTAGCATTATATCTAGCATTATTAAATCTGGTTTTTCTTTTAAAGCCATATCTAATCCCGCTTGACCGTCTTTTGCTTCTATTGTTCTATATCCTTCTTTTAGTAAATTGAATTTTAGAACATCTATAATTGCTTGTTCATCATCAACTATTAATACTGTTTTTACATCATTGTTTATATCTTCCACAAAAACTCCGCCTTTCGTAGTTTTATTTTCTTATATATTTATATCACAATTATGTGTTTAATACAAGAGGATTTTTTATTTTTATGATAAAAAGTAGCATTAGATTTTATCTATATGCTACTTTTTTGTATATTACATTATAATATTGATGTTTATTACTCCTTTGTTTTCTTGTAATTTTATCTCATTACTTTCTTGCTCTTTTTCATTAATTTTTATTTTGCTAACTCCTGTTTCTTTACTATTTGGATTTTCAATTAATATATTATATACTGTATTTTTCCATTTATATCTCATGCTATATGTTCTCCATTCCTTTGGAATGCATGGATTTATTTTCATTATTTCTTTTTCTATTTTTAGACCTAATATATACTCTATTCCTGCTTTATAATACCAACTTGATGATCCTGTATACCATGTCCATCCTCCTCTTCCTGCTAAATTTCCTGCACCATAAATATCTGCTGGCATTACATATGGCTCTACTTTATATTTTTTTGCCATTTCTTTTGTTCTTGCATGTTCTACTGGATTTATCATTTTATATAATTCAA
>CAJKVD010000061.1 GCA_905203195.1 uncultured Clostridium sp.
ATATTATAATTAATTTGTATGTAAAAGAAAGTTGGTGATAATGTGAAGAAATATGGGATTTTTGCTATACTTTTTGTATCGTTACTTTTTAGTTTTTATGTTTTACTTATACCTAATTATTCAAGTGCAAAGACTGATAATCTTGGTTTGGGAGATTTAAATGCATATGAGGGGGAAAAAAACCAAGGAACCTCAAATAAACTTAAAGGTAAAGCAAATGTGGTTTTTGGAGCTATAAGAGCAGTTGGTATAGTTGCTTCTGTAGTTATATTGATTGCAATTGGTATAAAATTTATGCTAGGAAGTGTGGAAGAAAAAGCAGAGTATAAAAAGACTTTAATGCCGTATTTAATAGGGGCAATTATAGTATTTTTGGGAACATGGTTACCACAGATAATTTATAACTTGACAAAACAGGTTTTTTAGAGTATAGTTATTTTGATATTTTTTATAAAAGGGCACTTGCAAAATTTGTTGAATTATGATAGAATATAGGTAAATTTATTAATTTGTTTTTAAAATTATTATTATATAATAAAAATGAAAGGGAGGAAAATTATGAATACTAAAAAAATGGGAAAAATTATAGCTGTTATATTAATTGCAATGATGTTGATTTCTGTAATAGGTACACCAGTACAAGCAGCAGCACAACAACAATCATCATCCTTTACTCCATCACAAATAACAGGAACTGCCAATAACACAAAGGCTATTCAACAAGCTGGTAAGAATATAGTTGGTGTTTTACAAGCAGTTGGTATAGTTCTAGCTGTAGTTATGTTAAGTGTAATTGGTATTAAATATTTAATGGGAAGTGCAGAAGAAAAAGCAGATTACAAGAAGAGTTTAATGCCATATGTCGTTGGTGCAGCATTAATATTTACAGCATCTATATTTGCACAAGCTATTTATGAATTTTTCAGTGGATGGACTGCTGGATAATTATTAGAAAAAGTCGCTTTTTAGTGGCTTTTTTTTACATTAATATTACAAATATATTAAATTTTAAAGATTTTATACTTTTTTACGCAAAAATGTTACAATTTTTGCGTTTTTTTGTTATAATGATAGTAAGTGTAAATGGATTCAAAGGAGGAATTATATGAGTACTTATAATATACCAAGGAATGTAAAAGGTGAAGGAAGAATATTGTATGTTTTTTCTACAAAAGCATTGCTATATACTTTTGCTGGAGTTTGTGCGGGATTAATTTTTTATTTTTTATTTAGGATTATAGGTCTTGGAACAGTAGGATTAATTATTTTAGTTCTTTTTGGGGCAATAGGTTTTGTTATTGCAACATTTAAAGTACCAAATACAAATGCATTTGAAATTACTAGAAAAACTGGTGGAGAAAGTATTGATGATGTAATAAGAAGAGCTATAAAGTTTAAGATGGAGAAAAATAAAATATATTTGTATACAATAGATTCTAAGAAGGAAATAACAAAAGAAAAAGGAGGAAAAGAAAATGGATAATGATATTTCTAGCATACTTACAATTATTTTGATTTTAATGGTAATTTTGTTAATTATATTTTCTATTATTTTTATGGTTTTACAAATAAAATTTAAGAGGCAGAATAAAAAAAAGGTGAAGACTCAAATACCATCTAATGAGGTAAATAACAAAGAGAATGCTAAAGAAAAGAAATCTACTAAAGCATATCCAATTACATATAATAAAAAATCTATATTTGATTTTATGGAATTTGATGGTATTGAAGATAATATGATTGTTCAAAAAGATGGTAAACGTTACATTATGGTTATTGAATGCCAGGGTATAAATTATGATTTGATGTCACAAATGGAAAAAGTTGGAGTAGAAGAAGGTTTTCAACAATTTTTAAATACTTTAAGATTCCCAATTCAAATTTATATTCAAACTAGAACAATCAATTTGGAAAAAAGTATTCAAAATTATAAAACTAGATTGAAGGAAATAGAACAAAGATATAGTAAAACAGTATATGATTATAACAGAATGATACAAAGTGGAGATTATACGAAACAACAATATGAGGCTGCATTTTTTAATTTGACTAAACAAAGAAATTTATATGAATATGCAAGAGATATTGTTGAAAACACAGAAAGAATGAGTTTAAATAGAAATATTTTAAATAAAAAATATTATGTAATATTGTCTTTTATGCCTGAAGAGGCATCTTCTACAACATATGGTACTGAGGAATTAAGAAATATGGCTTTTTCTGAATTATATACTAAAGCACAGGCTTTAATTAGAACTTTATCAGGATGTTCAGTAAATGGGAAAATATTAGATTCAAATGAATTAGTGGAATTATTATATGTAGCATATAATAGGGATGATTCAGAGATATTTGGATTGGATAGGGCTATGGAAGCTGGATATGAGGATTTGTATTCTGTTGCTCCTGATGTATTTAATAAGAAAATTAAAGTTTTAGATGAACAGATAAAAAATAGTTCTATTGATTTGGCAAATAGTGCAATATCTAAAGTTAAAGCAAAATCTAAAGCTCAACAAATAGCAGAAGAAAAGGAAAAGAGAATGGATGATTTAATAGGTCAAATGGCTCAAATGCTATTAGAAGAAAATCAAAATGTTGTTGGAGTGGATGTTGCTAAACAGGCAGTTGAAGAAATAAAAAAAGATGAGAAACAAAGGAAAGAAGGAGGTAAAAAAGATGAGAAAAAAGAAGAGACAAGAACTAGAAGAAGAGCAAAATCAAATGAATAGATCTGAGGAAGTTGAATTTTTAAGAAAGAGAACTATTAAGGAATTGATAGCTCCAGCAGGAATTGATGCTTCCCAAATTGATCATTTGGAGATTATATCTAATGTAAAAAAATACGCAAGAAGCTTTTTTATATCAACATTACCTCGTATGTGTACTTTTCCAGAATTGTTTAGGGATTTGTACTTTTTTGGAGATATAAATACTTCTATTTATATAACACCAGTTCCAGAAGCTAGGTCACAAAATGAGTTAAACAAAGTTATTAATGAATTGGAAACAGAAAGAATTGTTGCATCTGATAGGGGAAATATAAATAGGGAAAGTACACTGACACAAAAGAGATATGAGGCAGAACAATTGAGAGATGAGATTGCAGCAGGTTTTAATAAAATGTATGAAGCTTCTGTTATATCAACATTATATACATATTCTTTAGAAGATTTGGAAAGACTTTCAAAAATGTTAGCGACTGAAATGTCTAAATCATTAGTAAATATTAAAAGTGCATGGGGAATACAGGAGGAATCATTTAAGTCAAATTTACCATTGATGGATGATAAAGTAAAAAAGATGCATTCTTTTGATAGTCGTTCTATGGGTACTGTATTTCCATTTACAACGTCAGAAGTTGGACATCCTACTGGAGTTCCACTTGGGTTTAATAAACAAACAGGTACACCTATATTGTTTGATAATTTTTCACCTTCTTTAACAAATTATAATATGGTTATTTTTGCTAAATCTGGTGCTGGTAAATCTGTTACAATGAAAACTTTGATTTCTCGTTCTTCTGTATTAATGGGAATTGAGAGTTTAGCACTTGATGCAGAGGGTGAGTATACGATAGTTGCAGATAGTTTAGGCGGAATAAATATTGTTATAAGTCCAAATTCAAAGACGGTTATAAATTTATTTGATATAGAGCCAGAAAGAGTAAAAGATGAAATTACTGGTAGAGAGAAGATTGTTTTGAATGTGGAAAATAAAGTAGAAGATGTTACGCAAGCTTTAGTTACTATGGCAAAAGGAAGTACAAGAAGTGATGATGTAAATGAGCTTACAAAACAGGTTATTGCAGAATCAGTTGCAGAAGAGTATGAAAGTTTAGGAATAACTAGTGATCCTAATAGTTTGTACAAACAAGGATCTGATTTGCAAAAAGGTGATAAGCTTTATAATGAAAAAAAGGAAATGCCAACAATAGGTAGTTGGTATAAAAGAATTGAAAGAAAAGCTATGATGAATGATAATAAAGATTATAGTTTCCACTATAGTTATTTATTAAAAGTTATGAAACAATATATTAGAGAGTATAATGGTCAGATGGCTTATTTTGATGGACAGTCTACTTTTGAACTGTTAGATGGTGCGCCTTTTATAAACTTAGATATTTCTCAATTAGAGGAAAGATTTGCAAGGCCACTTGCTCAGCAGATATTACTTTCTTGGATTTGGGAAAAATATGTTAAGAAAAATAGTGAAGATAGAACAAAAGCAAAACAAAAAAGAGTTTTGGTTGATGAGGCTTGGATGCTTTTACCATATCCTGAGGCTGTTGACTTTTTAAATAAAATGGCAAGGCGTGCAAGAAAGAGAAATGTTTCTCTTGCAATTATTTCACAAAGATTTCAGGACTTTTATGAAAAACCAGAGGCACAAGCAGTTTTAACTTCTTCTGATACAAAATTGTTTTTGGCTCAAGATAAATCAGAAATTCAGTATTTGAAAGAAGTGTTTAAATTAAGTGATGGAGAGGCAGGATTTTTGATAAATTGTTTAAAGGGTGAAGGATTACTTAAAGTTGGAGGAGAAACTGCAATATTACAAATTACACCAACTCAAAAAGAATTTGAATTCGTAGAAACAAATATATATAAAATGGTTAGAATGCAAAAGATGAAAAATGGTATGAAATAATGAAGAAGGGAGATAAAAATGAAAATTTTTACAAATAATAGAAAAAATCAAAAGTTTATAATTGTATTAATAATGATCGTTATTTTGAATTTTTCTATACCTAATTATTCTCAAGCGTTGGGAATTGGAGACATTGCAGGTGATTTGTTAAAAGAGTTGATCCAATTAATAGCTTCTTTGGGTGATATAGTAATGGGTGGTTTGAATCACTTTATGCTTGGTACAGATAAAACACTTACATCTTCAATGCTGGATCAGGAAGATTCTAACTTTACTAATCAGGATTCATGGTTGTATTATGATGGTAGTGATAAGAATGAAGTAAAGATAGATTCAAAGGATTTAGATGCATTTATATTTAGTGATTGGAAAATTCCAAACTTTTTATATTGTCCAGAAAATATATTTTCTAATAAGATTGCGTTATTAGACGTTAATTTTATTAATCCAAATACTTATAAGGCTGTAGAAAACAGTTCTAGTGCTTCAAAATTGGCTCAGTCTGCAGCAGGTAGTAAATTTAAAATTAGGGATACTATAGCTTCATGGTATAAAGCTTTTAGAAATATAGCTATTGTAGGATTAATGACAGTTTTAGTATATTTAGGAATACGTATAGTTTTAAGTTCTACTGCAGCTGACAAGGCTAAGTATAAGGAAAGTATACAGGATTGGTTAGTGGCGTTATGTTTAGTTTTTATTATACATTTTATAATGTCAGGTATTTTGATGATCACTTCGAAGTTTACAGAAATGCTTGATGCAACTGCTAATACTAAGATTCATGTTAATGTAGTTAATGGTGGGACAAATGGGGATCTGAAATTTACTACTAATTTGGTTGGATATGTTAGATTTAAGGCTCAAAATTCCGATGCAGGTGATTGTGCAACATATACTATTATGTATTTTGCATTTGTTTTGTATACTGTAATGTTTACTTTTACATACTTTAAAAGATTTTTGTATATGGCATTTTTTACAATGATTGCTCCATTAGTTGCTTTGACTTATCCTATTGATAAGGTTAAAGATGGTAAAGCTCAGGCTTTTGA
>CAJKVD010000062.1 GCA_905203195.1 uncultured Clostridium sp.
AAATATGTTTATATTTAGGATTTTGTCATATCCAAATATTATTGGTATTATTGAGCTTATTATTAATGTTTTTATTATTGTTTGTATTTGTGATTTTTCTTTTATTGTATTTCTGCTTAATATATATATTCCATATACAGACCAATATTTTAGTATAAAGTTTATTGTTCCTTCTAATGAGGCATACTTTCTTACTATTAATGGTATTGTTGTTGATACCATTAAGCCAAGTACTGCTATATCTATTTTTCCTTTTATTATTACATTTTTTTCTTTTTGAATTTTTTTAGTTATAATATATATTGTTGTTATTATACATACAAATGATTGGATTAACCATATTGGCTCTTTTATGTTTGACCCTATGTTTATTGACAATAGGATTATTGTTATTATTATACTTATTTGTGCTATTTTATCTATTCTTTTCATTTCTTCCCCATTTTATATTTTTAAATATATTTTATGCAGTGTTATTAGTATTTTTATACCTGCAATCTTTTCTTTTTCTATATTTTTAAGCATTAACTTTTGATATATATTGATTTTGTTTTTGTTAATATTTTGTAATTCATATTTATATTCTTGCTTTAATTGTTTTAATTCTTGTTTTATGTTGATTTTTTTATATGACATTTCTAAATAACTTGTTATTTTAGTTATTACTGATATATAATATGTTTGCTTAAAATCACTGTCCTTGTTGTATATTTTTATATATTTTTTTGTTTCTTTTAAATATGTTTTTACGTCATTTTTCATTTCAGCATAGTAATTGTGTGTGATTGAATATTTGTTTTTTCTATAATGATATATGTATTTATTATAGTATTCAATATTTTTTGCTAATTCAAATGCGTTTATATTAAAAATTGTATCTGTATATCTTTTTATTTTTTCTATAAATTTTATTTTATTTTTTATTATAAATTCTTTTTGGTATAATTTTGCCCATGCTACAGATACATTGCATTTTGATGGATAATATTCACAAATTCCTTGTTCTATATTTTGTAGTTGGATTTGTTTTTTATTGTAATTATTTAGAATTCCCTCTTTTGTGTAAAACTCATTTTTTTCTTCTTTGTTTTTGTAATTTATATATGTATCAAATATTATTATATCTGGCTTCTCTTTTTGTGATTTTGTTTTTTTAAAACATTCTTGCATTACTTCTATTGCGTCTTTTTCTAGCCAATCGTCTGGATCTATAAATGTTATCCATTCATTTGTTGCTTTTTCTATTCCTGTATTTCTAGCTCCACCTTCACCTTTATTTTTTTGCCAGTATATTTTTATTCTTTTATCTTTTTCTTTGTATTTTTTGCATATGTTTTCAGTTATTTTATTACTTCCATCTAAAATTATTATTAATTCGAATTTTTCTGATGTTTGGTTTATTATACTTTGTATGGCTTTTTCTAAATATTTTATTGGTGGATTGTATGTTGGCATTATTATACTTATTTCCATTTTTTTACTCTTTCTTTTTTTATAACTTTATATTATAATTTTTCTTTCTGATTGTCAACTCCTAAAAAGTAAAAAAATACTATATCTTTATTGATATAGTATCTTTGCTTTTTATTCCAAAAATCCTTTATAATGTCTCATGGCTAATTGTGATTCTAGTTGTTGTATTGTCTCTATTGCAACCCCTACAACGATTAATATTGATGTTCCACCAAATGCAATATTTAGATTTGTAAATCTTAAAAACATTGGTAATATAGCGATTATTGCTAAGAACATTCCTCCAAACCATGTTAATTTTGAGATTATTGAAGATAAATATTCTGTTGTTGGTTTTCCAGCTCTAATTCCTGGAATGAATCCACCATTTTTCTTGATTGTTGCTGATACTTCTGCTGGATTGAATGTAGCATAAGTATAGAAAAATGTGAATCCAACAATTAATAATAAATATACAATTGCGTTTGCTATTGAATAACCTATTCCTACACTTGAAGATGATGTGGCAATAGAGAATTTATATACTCCTGCCCAGAATCCTGTTTGTGTAGCAATGTCTTTTACAAATAATTGAATTATCATTGCTGGAAATGTCATAAATGATGATGCAAATATTATTGGCATTACTCCTGCCATTGCAGGTTTCAATGGAATATGAGTATTTTGAGCGCCTACCATTTTTCTTCCAACAACTTTTTTAGAATATTGTACAGGTACTCTTCTTTCTGCTTGTTGTACAAATACAACTCCTGCAATTAGAAGTATTGCACCTAATATAATTCCTATTGCTAATAATAATCCTGTTGTACTAAATCCATTATCTGTAACTATTAGTCCCCCTAATGTTGTTGCAAAACTTGGTAATCCAGAGACTATACCTACAAATATTATAATTGAAATTCCGTTTCCAATTCCTTTACTTGTAATTTGATCACCTAGCCACATTAGTAGTGAAGTACCTCCAACAAGTCCTACTACTACTAATGCTCCTGTTAAGAATTCTGTATTTACAAATATGCCTGCACTCTTATATGATAAGAATAATCCTATAGCTTCTACTAGAGCTAAAATTATTGTTATTATTTTGGTATATTTGTCAATTTTCTTTCTTCCTTCTTCTCCACCTTCTTTAGTTAGTCTTTCTAAAGATGGAATAATCATTGCTAATAATTGTACTACGATTGATGCTGTAATATATGGTGTGATAGACATTGCAAATATAGAGAATCTTGAGAACGCTCCTCCGGAAATCATATTGATTAATCCTGCAACCCCATCAACTGAACTCATTGCTTCTGATAATGCAATACTATTAACACCAGGTACTGTTATATAGCATCCTAAACGAAATATGATTATAAGTAAAAGTGTGTACCATAATTTTTTTCTTACTTCTGGCGTTTTTAGTGCATTTTTGATTGTTTTAAACAATTAAATCACCTCAGCCTTTCCACCTAAAGCCTCTATTGTTTCTTTTGCTTTTGTTGTAAATCTTGTGGCTTTTACGTTTAATTTTTTATCTAATTTTCCAGTTGCTAATATAACGATTCCATCATTGATTTTTCCAATGATTCCTTCTTCTAATAGAGTTTGAGCTGTTACATCTGTTGCTTTTGATTTATTTAACATTGTTAATGTTACTTCTGTGTATGTTTTAGCGTGAATGTTTGTAAATCCTCTTTTTGGAAGTCTTCTATATAAAGGTGTTTGACCTCCTTCAAATCCACGTCTTACTCCTCCACCAGATCTAGCTTTTTGTCCTTTATGACCTCTACCTGATGTTTTTCCTAATCCTGAACCTATTCCACGTCCAACTCTTGTTCTTTTTGTTTTTTCAACTGCTGGTTTTAATTCTCCTAGTTTCATTTTTAGCTGTGCACCTCCTTATTTTTTATTTTTCGTATATCAATTATAAAATATCTTCTACTTTTTTTCCTCTTTTTTTAGCTACTTGTTCTATTGTTTGCATTGATTTTAAACCTTCGATTGTAGCATATACAACGTTTCTTGGATTGTTTGTTCCAATAACTTTTGTTCTTATATCTTTATATCCTGCAAGCTCTAATACTGGTCTTACGCTACCCCCTGCGATAACTCCAGTACCAACAGCTGCTGGTTTTAGCATAACTTTTGCACTTCCGAATGTTCCAATATATTCATGTGGTACTGTTGTTCCTACTACTGGTACTTCTACTAAGTTTTTCTTAGCTTCTTGAATTGCTTTTTTGATAGCATCTGGTACTTCTGCTGCTTTACCATTACCTACACCAATATGTCCGTTTTCATCACCAACGACAACAACTGCACTAAATCTGAAAGTTCTACCACCTTTTACAACTTTTGCAACTCTGTTGATAGCAACAACTTTCTCTTTTAATTCGCTTTTTTCTTCCATTGGTTTTCTTTCCTCCTTTTTTAGATAATAATTAGAATTTTAATCCGCCTTCTCTTGCTGCTTCGGCTAATTCTTTTACTATTCCGTGATATATGTATCCTCCACGGTCAAATACTACGTTTTCTATTTTATGTTCTTTTGCTTTTTTAGCAATAAGTGTTCCAACTTCTTTAGCAGCTTCTTTGTTTGCATATTTTGTTTTTACTTCTTTATCTAAAGTAGAAGCTGATACTAATGTTTTTCCAGCAACATCGTCAATGATTTGAACATAAATATTTTTATTGCTTCTATATACACACAATCTTGGTCTTTCTTGTGTTCCAGATATTTTTCTTCTTACTCTTAAATGTCTTCTAGCTCTTTCCATTTTTCTATCTGTCTTTTTAACCATTTCAATTACTCCTTTCTAGATGTTTTCACCTATTAGTTTTTAATTTCATTAAAATTATTTACCTGTTTTACCCTCTTTACGCCTAATAACTTCATCAGCATATTTAATACCTTTACCTCTATAAACTTCAGGTGGTCTTTTTGTTCTAATAACTGCTGCTGTTTGTCCAACTAATTCTTTGTCAATACCTCTAACTATAATAGTGTTAGCATTTGGTACATCAAAAGTAATTCCCTCTGGAGCTTTAAAGATTACTGGATGTGAATATCCTAATGTTAGATTTAAGTCATTACCTTGTTTTTGAACTCTATATCCAACACCATTTATTTGTAATTCTTTTGAATATTCATCTTTAACACCTATAATCATGTTATTGATTAATGTTCTTGTTAATCCATGTAAACTTCTATTTTTAGCTTCGTCATTTATTCTAGTTACTTTAATTTCATTACCTTCCATTGCTAAAGAAATATTTTTATGTATTTCTCTTTCTAATGTACCTTTTGGTCCTTTTACAGTAACTTTATGTCCATCTATTTTTACTTCTACACCATCTGGTACTGTTATTGGTTTATTTCCAATTCTTGACATGTTTTTTCTCCCTCCTTCTGATTTTAAATGTCTTTATATAAATTACCATACATATGCTAAAACTTCTCCTCCTACACCTAATTGGCGAGCTTCTTTGTCTGTTTTTAATCCTTTAGATGTAGAGATTATAGCAATTCCTAAACCGTTTAGAACTTGTGGTAAATCTTCTTTAGAAGCATATACTCTTAGTCCTGGTTTACTGATTCTTTTTAATCCATCAATTACTCTTGTTCCTTTTTCGTCATATTTTAAAGTAATTCTTATAATTCCTTGATTGTCATCTTTAATTTCTTCAAAAGATGCTATATATCCTTCTTTGAATAATATTTCTGCAATTCCTAATTTCATGTTTGATGCAGGTATATCTACTGTTTTATGTTTTGAACTGTTTGCGTTTCTTATTCTTGTAAGCATATCTGCGATTGGATCTGTAGTTGTCATTTTTTCTCTTACCTCCTTTTTACTTTATCAATTTTACCAGCTTGCTTTTTTTACACCTGGTATTTCTCCTTTATGTGCTAATTCTCTAAAACATACACGACAAATACCATATTTTCTGATATAAGCATGTGGTCTACCACATAATTTACATCTATTGTATTCTCTTGTTTGGTATTTTTGTGGTCTAGCTTGTTTTACCTTCATTGATTTTTTAGCCATAGTTTTTATTTTCCTCCTTTTTTAAGCTTTAAATGGCATTCCCATAAGCTTTAGCAACTCTTTTGCTTCTTCGTCTGTTTTAGCAGTAGTTGCGAATACGATGTCCATACCTCTTATTTTGTCTACTTTATCATATTCTATTTCTGGGAATATTAATTGTTCTTT
>CAJKVD010000063.1 GCA_905203195.1 uncultured Clostridium sp.
GGAAGGCTGAGGTTCTACCATTAAACTACACCTGCAAATATTAAATTAATAACAAGAAATTTTATGGAGCAGGTAGTGGGAATCGAACCCACGTCATCAGCTTGGAAGGCTGAGGTTCTACCATTGAACTACACCTGCATCATCTCTCGACAAAAAAGATTATAAAATATATTAAAGATTTTGTCAAGAGTTTTTTTAATTTTTTTTTATTTTTTATTTCCAAAAGCACAATAAACTCAAAATTGCAATTTTACTTAACACATTCAAGCCCAACTGATAATAGACACATTTAACTCCAAAATTAGTTACTACATCGTATTGTTTAATCATTTTTTGTATTTCTTCCTCAGAAGATATTTTTTTCTTATTCATATATTCCTTAGCTAAATATCTAGCTTTAATCATAGCATCACTTTCTAAATATAGTCTAACAGTTAAATATACTATCCCCATAACAGCTAATGTTGCCACATGTGCCATCTGATTTTGTAGATTTCCAAAAATCGTCAATACAATAATTATAAAAAAATATAGCAAATAAATATTAGAAAAAATAAAATTAAAAATTAATAATTTTTTATTTTGAATTGAATGTAGACATTCATGTGCAATTGTTTGTATACGTGTATAGCTATTTCTTAAATTTCCAATTGAAATTTTATTAGAAATTGCTATATAAACAGTTGCATCTGACCCATCATTTTCTTCTATATTAACATTCTTATTGTTCAACATTTCCAAATATTCTTTACAAATGTCAATATTGCTAGGATACTTATCACCTATTCTATCAAATTCTTTGATCTTAGCCATTTCTTTCAATTTTTTTATATTAACACTAAACACCCAAAACAATAGAGCTATTAATATTATACATAAAAAAGAAATAATTAAAAACCCCATATTTAATCTCATCCTTTTTCAAAACATTATTCCATAACATCTTTTATTGCTTCACCAATAATCTTGTTTACATCTGCAACTAAAACATTAAATCTCGTTTCTGCTTCAAAATATTTTTTAGCAACATCTTGTTCTATTAATTCTGCATACATATCTTGAACCTTTTTCAATTTATCTGGATCATTTTTTCCTGTTTGCATTACTTCTAATTGTGTTTGATAACGTAATTTATCAAATTTATTAATTTCATCAGATAATTTAGTATTCATTTTAACCGTTTCTTTTGCCATTTTATAATTGACATATTCTTCTGATTTTTTTATTCCTTGTGCTAAATCATTAGCTAGATCATATACATTCATTTTCACAATATTCCTTTCTAAATTACATGAATTAATTTTAAACTATACATTATTTTGAGCAGTACTTTGAGTCTCTTCTGTACCTTCAATAACAATTTTAGCATCTTTTGGACAAATATTTACCCAAGTGTTTCCATCATTAACTTTAATCTCATTTCCTTGTAAATCTTGATAAATCGTCTGCTCATCCCTTGCATTTTTTATGCATTTAATTTTTATAGCTTTTCCATTTGTTAAATAATATCCATCAAAAGTTCCTATATTTTTTAAAGTTTGTCTACCTTTTTTTTCTCCATCATTTAAATCATAATTATCACACATAGTAACAATTATATTTTTCGTTGTCAAATTATCCCCTGTTGTCCAATCTGTTTGTGCTTTATTTCTTGCAAATCTTTTATATACTTTATTTTTTTCATCATATTGATATTTAACTGTTTGAAGATTAGAATGTGGAATCGTTATCGAAACAGCACTTTGACCATCTTCTAAATTAACTTCATCTGTTACGTAATTAAGCACACTATCTTTTGTTGAAGTTACTCTATAATTTTTATTTTTAGCTGATTTTAATATTTTTTCAGTACTTGTTAAAGCATTATGAGGAGCTGATTTTTTCTTAGTTCTCCAAAAAGTAGTTCCATCCTCCTCTATTCCATTTATATTATTAATATCATATTTTTTTATATCTCTTTGTGCTTGTGGACTCCATCCAAAATGAACATAAATTGCGTCATTTTCCATAGCATAATCTAAAAAATAATGTCTAGCACTACGTACAGGACCAATTTGTTCCACATCCGCTCCTTTAAATAATGCCATTAAACGTGTTTCTCCACCTTCTGCTATTGCTTCATAAACCATATATGCTTTTTGTAATCCAACTTGTGGCCAAGCTTGATTGTGGTTGTCTATCATCACTGCAATAGGCCTATCATTTCCTTTAAATATTTCTATCTCTTTTTCCTGTTTTACCCCTGCAACTAATACATCATTCTCATTATTTTCTTCATTTGCTGTTTGCACATTTTTATTTTGTACTATTTTATATCCTAAAAATCCACCTGCTGCTAATATAAGAATTATAAGTACTATAATAGCAATCTTTGCACTACCCTTTTCCATCACTAAATTTTCCCTCCATAAAATTAAATATACAATCTTATTATTTTTCTCTTGTTATCCCTAATTTATTAAGGATTTTTTCTTCTTTAGGCCTCATTATAACTTTGTCTTTTTCTTCAATATGATCATATCCCATCAAATGATAAAAGCCATGTACCACCATATAACTTAATTCCCTTTCAAAACTATGACCATATTCCTTTGCTTGTTCTTTTACTTTTTCAACAGAAATAATAATATCACCTAAAATATCCTCATACAAGAAATCATTATTTTCTATTTTTTTATCTAACTCACTTTTTTCAAACATAGGAAATGAAAGCACATCTGTTGCCCTATCTATTTGGCGATACTCATTATTTATTTTTCGAATTTTACTTGGAGTTGTTAATGTTATGGTAATTATTAATTTTGAATTTTCTAATTTTTCTTCTTTATAACATTCTTTTAAAACTTGCTCTATTGTTTTTTCATATTCTTCATTTGGTTCTACATCTTCATATATAATTTCATACATCTTATAATCCTTTCCATTATGCACTGATTTTATTTACAACATTTCGAATGTTTCCTACATATTTGCCATATGATTTACACTCATTACGTAATTCTACTATTTGACCATAATCTAATAATTTTCTTTTATAATATGTTTCTAATTTTGAATAATCCACTTTGCAATCATTTTCATGAATTTTTTTCAAATCATCTTTTATAAATAATATTTCTTTTTGCTTTACATATTCTATAAAATCTGTTTCTTTTAATTTTGATATTTTCTGATACTTGTCCCAAAACTTCTTATATTCATCTCTTTTTGACAAATCTTGCCAAAATACCTTTGTTGATAATAATTTAACATTATAATCCTCTATTAAATTTATTAACATACCATATGCCTTTTCTCTTTTATTGGCAATTTTAGTATCTTGAACTAAAATACGTGCATCTTTTAGCAATTTTTCATAACATTGTTCTGCAACAATTAAAGGTATACTGTGTGTAAATAATTTCCTGCTTATACCTAATAAAACCATATTTTTCTCTATATTATCCCTAGTATCTAACTTTCCAACTGTAAAACTCTGAAAGCGTTCATATTCTTCTTTAATACCCTCAAATTCATCACTATAATTTTCAATTTTTAATGATAATATTTTCTGAATGTATTCTTCCAATGTGTAAAATATCTTAGTATAAATCCATTCTTTTGTAGAATCATACACATTTGTTGTATCTGCTAATTTTATAGAATAATTTTTTAATATTGATTTATATAAACTATCCATTTTATAAACATAAAAAGATATGTATTTTTGCTTTACTTTTTCTTTTGCATTTACATTAATTCCTTGCCAATCAAGGTCTATTAAATATTTTTGCTTACGATATTTGTAGTCAATATAATCTTTTTCTTTTAAACTTGTAACCTCATAATATTTTGATAATGCATCTTTTTCAAAATCAGAAGCAGTTCCATTTTTTACTTTTTTATATATAGAATCCATAATATGTTTATCCAATGACTCCAAATAAACTGTATATGCTTCTTCAAACTTTTTTTCTAATTCATCATTATTGTAATTTTCGTTTTCTTTTGCAAAGTTTTCGTAATTTTTTAGCATAGCATTTCTTTTCACTGTAACCAACATTCCATTAATTCCTATACGTGTTGGTATTAACATTTTTGTTAATGTTTTTGTTAATTTATTAAAAAAACCTGTATCTGTTCCTGTAATCCTTAAACTTCTTTCTTCCATGTACCTCATCCCTTCAAAATACTATTTTTTCGTTTGTCCCTATATTTTCTAAGACTTCATATGTCACATACACTTCCAGCCCATTTTCTTTTTCATAAGTATTTATATTTTTATTTACTATTTTTTCTTTATCTTCTATTTCAGCATTCAATTCTTGTTCTAAATTGTCTATCCCTAAGATTTTAGCTTGTTCGACACTATATGTTTTTTGTTCTTCTAATTGTTCTTTGTATATTGTTTTTTTTACAGATATTGGTAAATAAAAATCTGAAAACAGTCTGAATTTTTCTTCCGCTTCTATTGTATCATAAATTTTAAATTTTGAAACCCCTTTTTTTAAATTTATTTCAAATTTATTAATTTTTATAGAATAAAATTTCTCTATATTACCTGTTTCCTTTATTTCCGTAGCCTTATACGGTACAAACTTATATTTTGTATGCCAAACTTTTGCTTCTACTTCCCCCCTCGCATGTACATATCTAATTCCTGTATATTTTCCCTCAAGCCACCCATTAATTAATGTTGTTCCAACATTTACTGTATCCCCAACACTTACATTTGCAGTTCCATTTTGAGCATTAATCTTTGTAATTACACCTACTTTATCTGATACAATACTGCAATAATCAGCATCATCTACAATCTCTGGTTTTTTATCAGCCTTCACAATTTTGACAATTGCATTCGTTCCTTTTAATTCTATTCCCATCCAAGCTATATCTTCTCTTTTTAATCTCACCTTATTAATTATATCTTTTATATCTATTTTAGATTTCCACATGCCTATATTTAAACCTGCATCTACCACATCTTGGTAAATTCCACTTATTTCTTTTCCATCTTCTTGTTCTATATCTATATTCCACACAAAATTAGAAATAATAATTATTAAAACTATAATTACCATTACAAGAATTGCAAAAATTTTTCTTTTTTTATAACGATTTAATAAAAACGGAAAGCCACACTTTTTTTCTATTTTAGTGTGACACTTTATTTTTTTTGCTATCTTAACTATCTCTTTAAAATCATTTATTGATACATTAAAATATAACTTTATATTTTTATCTCTTTTCAAATTCCAAATAATTATTTTTTTATTTGCACAAATATTAATAAATCTTTCTATATAATATCCTTCAATAGAAACACGTATATATCCATAAATGTAGCTTAATAAAATCTTAATTAGCATCCATTTTCCTCCACTATTCTTTCAAGTTCTATGCTTTCTATTTTTCCTGTAACTTTAATATCTGCATTAGACAAATTCACTAAATTAAATCCATATCCATTTAAATTGACAATACCATTATGAGTTTTTATTCTAACAAAAAATTCTTCGTAATCTAATATGCCTTCAAAATTCTCTATTATAACTTCATCAAAACCAATAATAGTAATCTTTGCATCATTAGAATATATCTCTTTTGGAATCTCCAAAAATTTATCTATTTTTC
>CAJKVD010000064.1 GCA_905203195.1 uncultured Clostridium sp.
TATTTCATTTGCTTCTTCTTTGGCCTCTAAAATAATATTTCGCGCTTCAATCTTTGCTTTTTGAATTTTTTCTTGTTCTGCTTCTAAAAGTTCAGTATGATTTTGTTTTAATTTTTCTTTTAGATTTTTTACTTCTTTCAAATTCGTCTCTATTTCTTGTTTTTCTAGCTCAATTTTTCTTTTATCATCATATAATTGTTTCATCAATTCTTCAAAATCTATTTCATCTTGATGTAATCTCTTTTTAGATTTTTCTATTATTTCATCTCTTAGTCCTAGCTTTTTGCTTATTTCGAAGGCATTACTTTTGCCTGGTATTCCGACTAATAAATGATATGTTGGTGTTAAAGTTTCTACATCAAATTCTACAGAAGCATTTTGAAATCCTTCTGTTACCATTGCATATTTTTTTAATTCTTGGTAATGTGTTGTAGCAATTGCCAATACTCCCTTTTCTTTTAAAGATTCTAATACACTTATTGCCAATGCTTGTCCCTCTACTGGATCTGTTCCAGAGCCTAATTCATCAACTAACACAAGTGTATTGTCATCTGAATTTTCTACTATGTCTACAATATTTTTCATGTGTGCAGAAAAAGTGCTTAATGATGCTGTTATACTTTGGTCATCTCCTATATCTGCAAAAATCTTTTTAAATACTCCTATACTTGAAGTTTCTTTTGCTGGTATATGTAATCCACTACATGCCATACATGTAAGCAAACCTACAGTTTTTAAAGTTACAGTTTTTCCTCCTGTATTTGGTCCAGTTATTAATAACATCTGATAGTCTTTTCCTAAAGTTAATGATACAGGCACTGCTTTTTTATAATCTATTAATGGATGTCTTGCTTGTTCTAATATTATCTGTTTATTTGTATTTATTATTGGCTGATTTCCTTTTATTTCCTTTGAATATCTTGCTTTTGCAAATATAAAATCTAATTTTTTTAAATATTGTATATCCTTCTCTATTTCTAAAGAATATGGATAAAATAGACTTGAAAGTTCTTTTATTATTCTTTCTATTTCTATATTTTCTTCAATCTTTAAATTACTTATCTGATTATTCATTTCAAATATTGCAATTGGTTCAATAAATACTGTTGAACCTGAACTTGATATATCATGTACAAATCCTTTGATTTGTGAGCGATATTCTTCTTTTACTGGTATTACATATCTTTCATTTCTTATTGTTATTACACTCTCTTGAATATATTTAGAATAATTTGATGAATGTATTATATTATTTAATTTTTGTCTTATATCTTGCTCTATATTTTTTTGTTTTTTACGTATACTTTGCAATTGTTTTGATGCTTTGTCATCTAATGTATATTCATCTATGAGACTGTTTTCTACCTTTTCTATAATCCCGTTGTTTGTATATAATTCATTAAAAATAAATTTAAGATTTTTATATTCTTCTAAATCTAAAAAATCTTGGTTTGTATACTTTTTTAGTGCACCACTTATTTTTAATATTTTTGTTAAATTTATTATTGATTTTAATGATAATGTTCCTTCTGTTTTTATTATTTTGATTTCTTCTTTATCTTCTATAAATTCTATTGCTGGTGGTGTACTACATCTATATATTAAGTTTACAGCTTCTGTTGTTTCTTCTAATTTTTGTTTTATTTCTTTTACTTCTGTATATGGTTTTAACTCATATGCCTCTTTTTTTGATGCTTCTAAATGGCAATATGAAGCTAATTTTTCTAATATTTTATTATATTCTAATTTTTGTAAATATTCCATTTTGGCACCCTTTCCTAAGACACTTTTTTATATCATTTTTTCAAAGCTAATTAATACATTTTGCAAAATTAATTAGCCTTTATACTCATTATTAATTTCTTAAATCTATTACTATTTCTTTGTTTTCTTCTAATTTTATTTTTTCGTATTTTACTCCACATTCGTCAAATAATCTTCTTGATGCTATATTGTTTTCTGAATCTGCATATTTGTCTGATAGGTATATTATGTGTTTGATTCCTGATTGTATAATTATTTTTGCACATTCATTACATGGAAATAAATCAACATATATTTTAGAATCTTCTAAATCTTTTTTGCTTCCTCTATAATTTAATATTGCATTCATTTCTGCATGACATACATATGGATATTTTGTTTCTAAATTTTCTCCTTCTCTGGCCCATGGAAATTTGTCGTCATCAAATCCATTTGGCGCTCCATTATATCCTATTGATAATATTCTGTTATCATTACTTACTATACATGCTCCTACTTGTGTTGATGGGTCTTTGCTTCTTTTTGCTGATAATTTTGCTATTGACATAAAGTATTCATTCCAACTTATATAATCTGCTCTTTTTTTATTTTCCATCTTTTATTCCATCCTTTCATACAATAATAAATTTGTTATATTTTATTGACTTTTTATTATTAATGCAGTCTGCTATTCTCCTTTTCGTAGTAGACAGTATATCATATATATTATTAAAAATCAACACATTTTTTAAAAACAAATTTTCGCATTTAAACTATATACATAATTTGATTATTTGGAAAATATTTTTTCATTTGTTCTCTAAAAAAAATCTCCCCATCTTTTCTAAGACCTATTTTATACATATATTTTCCTTTACCCCTACCAGTCATTAAATCCTTATTATATAAATTAATTGCATTAGGAAAAGCTTCTTCATTAATTTTCGTATGAACAAAACTATAAGTCATAAAAATAATCTCAAAACAGACATCTTTTTTTACTGTTTTTGTTAAATTTTCTGATAATTGTTTTATTAATTCTAAATATAATTCTTTCCAATTATCTACCATAATTACTGGGGCTATTAATATTCCTACATCATATCCTGCTTCTTTTAATTTATTTATTGCTTCAATTCTTCCTTTTAACCTTGATGTACCAAACTCAACTTTATTTATAATTTCTTCTGGATTTACACTTATCCTAACTGTTACTTTTCCTTTATGGTCAATATTTAAAATATCATCTACCATATCAAATTTAGTTGGAAATGTTAGATGTCCTTTGGGAGAATTTTTGAAATTTTCTATTGTCCATGGCAAATTTCCTGTTATTGTGTTTTCTAATATTAAATCACTATTACTCCCAATTTCAAAAGTCAGTTCTTTTTCTGATTTGTTTGCTACTTTTATTATTTTTTCTAACATTTGCTCTCTATTTACAAACAATCTTAAATATGCACATTTGTTGTAATTGCATACTAAATAGCAATACATACATGATGCTGTACACCCTGATGATGTATATGGTACTAAATAATCTGATGTTTTATGGTTTTCTACAAATTTATGTGTCTTTCTTACTCCTATTATTAAATTTCTTTTCATATTTACAAATTCTTTATTTGATTTTTTTCTCATTTCTTCTATGTTATTGTGATTTTCTATTTCTATTTTTGGTACTTCTTTATATTTTTCTAATAATTGCTTTCCTAATTCATAGTCTTCTATATTTTTTTCATAATAAATAGCTTTAGGTTTAAACATTTTCTCGCGTCCTTTCTTTTTGTTTTTATTAGTTTAACCTAAAGCTATTATTTTATTTATTTTCTTATATAAGTTATATATTCATATTCAAAATCTTTAACATCATCTGGTCCTTTTTCTCTTGAAACTTCTTTCCAAACATCTTCATTAATTTTTGGGAAAAAAGTGTCTCCTTCGAAGTCTTTATCTAATTGTGTAACATACATTTTTTTGCAATAAGGCATTAATAAATTGTATATAATTGCTCCACCTATTACAAAATGTTCTTCTTCGTCATCCATATATGGTTGTAATTCTAATAATGAATGTACTACTTTTACACTTTCTGAATCTATTATAAAATCTGGATTTCTACTTAATATTATGTGCATTCTGTCTGGTAAAATTCCACCTAAGGATTCAAATGTTTTTCTTCCCATTATTATTGTGTGTCCTGTTGTTCTTTCTTTAAATCTTTTTAAATCATCTGGTATGCGCCATAATAAATGATTGTCCTTTCCTATTGTATTATTTTTTGCTTTTGCTACTATTAAACTTAACATTTCTTTTTCTCCTATTCTTTATTATTTTTGATTTATATATTTAGATTATAATGCTACTGGAATTTTTCCTAGTTTGATTTCTTTATTATAATCATAGTTCTCTATTTTAAAATCTTCTATTTTAAATTTGTAAAAATCTTTTGTTTTATTATTAATTATTAGTTTAGGTTTGCATTCTATTGAATCTGCATCTATTAGTTTTTGAATTAATGGTATATGTCTATCGTAAATATGGCAGTCTCCTATATTATGTGTTAATGTTCCGACTTCTAATCCAGAAACTTGGGCAAACATACAAAGTAATGCTGCATATTGCATTGTGTTCCATCCGTTTGCTGCTAACATATCTTGTGATCTTTGGTTTAGTATTAAATGTAATTTTCCTCCTTTTACTAACCATTGTGTTCCATATGCACATGGCTCTAAGTTCATTTCTTTTAAGTCTTCATGATTGAATATGTTTGTTATTATTCTTCGACTTGCTGGATCGTTTTTTATTAAATATAGTACATAATCTACTTGATCCATTTTTTTTAATCCTTCTTTTGTTTTGAATTCGTATTTTTTGGCTAGCTGGTATCCATATGCTTTTCCTATTGTTCCATCTTTTCCTGCCCATTGGTCCCATATGTGTGAATTTAATTCTTTTACCTTGTTTGATTTTTTTTGCCATATCCAAAGTATTTCATCTATCGCTTTTTTTACTGTTTGACTGTTGTTTCTTAGTGTTATCATTGGGAATTCTTTTTTTACATCATATACATTTTGTACTCCTACTATTGATATGTAATTGGCCTCTGTGCCGTCTTCCCATCTGGTTCGAACTCCTGTACCTTCTGATGAATATCCTTCTTTTAAGATTTTTTTGCATGTTTCTTTGAAATTTTTATCTGCTTGTGTCATTTAAAATCCTCCTTTAAAATAAGAACTTTATACAAGTTTGAGTATATCATATTCGTATAAAAATTGCTAGGATATTTATAAATTTTTTTACTCTATAAATTTTTATATAAAAAATCCAACCAGATATTCCGTACCTGGCTGAATTTTATATTTTATGTTAAGTTGTATTTTTCTGTTGCTTTTTTTATTATTTCTTTCATTTCATTTCTTAGTGTTTCTGGTTTTTTTACTTCTACCATATCAATATTTCTCATGGCCCACATTCTAAATCCTATTGGATTAGTGTCTACAATAAGTTTAAAATGTTCTGTATCTCCAGATATTTTTTCAATTGTAATGTTTTTTCCGAAAATATCAAAAACAGCGTTTACAAGATGTTTGTCACATATTGCTTCTACTTCTTCTTTTTTTCCTCCAAACATTTCTACTGTTGATTCTGCAAAATCTTTTATTTGTGATTTTGTTTTTATTATTGTTATTTTTTTGTCTAATTTTTTTACATTTTTCATTCTGTCTAATCTGTAATGATAAAATTTGTTTTGGCCTTCTTTTATTCCTATTAAGTAAAATTCTTGTTTGTTGTATACTATTGCATATGGTGAAACTACAGGTG
>CAJKVD010000065.1 GCA_905203195.1 uncultured Clostridium sp.
ATTAAAGAGAACAACTATATGGGAACATAAAAAATATGATAGAGAAAAATTGCTAAACTATTTTGAAGAAATGGCAGACGTAATACGAAAGGATTAAGTATGGAAATTAAAAGATTGTTAGTTATCAATGTACCAATTAAAAATTGTAATCTTAAATGTGAATATTGTTATATTTCAGCATTGAAAGAAAATGAAAAAGGAGCAGCTAAATTTTTATATACTCCAGAGCATGTTGGCAAATGTCTTTCAAAAGAGAGGTTAGGAGGCACTTGTATTATAAATCTAACGGGAGGAGGAGAAACTCTTATTCCGAAAGAAATGCCGCAATATATTTACCAATTATTATTACAAGGACATTTTTTAGAGGTTGTAACAAATGGAACATTGACAAGTCGATTTGATGAAATTGCTGAGTTTCCAAGAAATTTGTTAGAGCATTTGGAATTCAAATTCTCTTTCCACTATGCAGAGTTAAAGAAAAAAGGATGGCTAGATAGATACTTTTCAAATGTGAAAAAGATGTGGGAAAAGGGATGTTCGTTTACTGTTGAGTTAATGCCTTATGATGGATTGATTGATGATATTGATGAAATTATAAATCAAAATTCTAGTCAAAGCACATCAGAGGGATTGAGACAAGAAGATGTTGTATTAGAATATTTAACAGAATATGTTCAAACTGATGAGTTGGCTAAAGGTGAGTCTTATGTTGTTCAGGAAGGTGCAAAAGGAACTCAAAGAATTACATATAAAAAGGTTTATGAAAATGGTAAACTAACTGGTGAAGAACAGGTTTCTGCAGTTGTTGTTAAACCAGCATTTAATAAAATTATTAAGATAGGTACAGGAACACAAAAAAAATTATCAGAAGCTAATGTTGGCGATACTGTAAATGTTACATCAGATGAATTGACTATTAGAGGCGAGCCAAATGAAGAATCTAGTAAAATTGCAAAGGCAAAAAATGGTGAAAGTTTACAAATTTTAAAAATACAAGGAAATTGGTATTATGTGTCTTATAAAAGCTTTCAAGGCTGGGTAGATAAAGAATCAACAAAATTTGATTATGTAGAACCAGAACAAAAAAATGAGTCGAATAGTGTTTCTTTGTCAGGGAAAAATGTTAAAAATTTAACTTTTGATATGCAACTAAATAAACCTAGTGGACTTTCTTTAGAAGAATTTCAAAAAGTTTTAAAAGATGATAAAGATGTAAATAAAATTTTTGAACAGAATGCACAATATTTTTATTATGTTGAAAAACAGTATAATATTAATGGATTATTTGTTGCAGCTATAGGTATTCATGAAAGTAATTGGGGAACTTCTAAGATTGCAAAAGATAAGAAAAATCTTTTTGGATATGGTGCATATGATTCTAATCCATATAATGGCGCATATCAATTTTCTCAATATTCTGAAAGTATTGATTTAATATCTAGGGTATTGGTTAAATATTATTTGAATCCAAAAGGAACAAGTATATACAGTGGAGAAAAGGCAATTGGAACATATTATACTAGTTCGACTTTAAGTGGAGTAAATAATAAATATGCTTCTGATAAAAATTGGGCTAATACAGTATATAAACATATGCAGTATTTATATGGAAAATTGTAAATGTATAAAGTTATAGTTTATACTTGCCTGATTTTATGGTAAAAAACTATAACTTTATAACTATATTTATGCATTTTTTTATTTTTTTACTTGCTATTTTTTAAAAGTTATTGTATGATATAAGGGTAAAATTTATACTGAATTTTATGAGATTGGAGGAATTTATATAAATGAAAAAAGTAGCAATTATTATATTAAGTACAATATTTATTTTTACAATTTTTACATCTAATGTAGTTGTTAAAGCTGCAGAACAAGTAATAGATAATACAACAGAGAGTAAATTAGTAGAAATCAAAGAAAATGAAGCAAAAACTTTAGAAGATTATAAAGAAAAATATGGGTCACCTATATATGGAACAGTAGCATATATTTTACATCTAGTGCAAATATATAGTATTCCGTTTTGTTTCTTAGGAATTGCAATTGGGGCAATACATAGATATATTATAGGTATTCGTAAATTAGATACTTTAGAAAAAGGAATGGGACTTATGGTTACATTTACAATATTATTAATTATTTGCCAAATTTTACCGCTTGCGTTTGCGGTGTTTATAAAATTTGGGAGGGGGTAACAAATGAAAGTATTATTTGCTGTAAGTAATGAGGAAATTTCAGAAAATATTGTTAAAAAATATCAAAGAGAATATAAAGAAATAATTTCATATAAAAATGTTTATTACTTTAATGCAATTTTAAAAGAATTACAAAAAGACAAAACATATGACAGAGTGGTTATTAGTGAAGATTTAGAAAATTTTACAAATAATCAATATGATCAAATTGATAAATTTATTTTTGAAAAGTTAGATAGTATTAGTGATGAAGCTTCAAATTATCAAGGTGATAATATACCTATAATTCTAATATGCTCTGATAGAAGAACAAAATCAGAGCCAATGCTTGTAAAACTTTTTGGCATTAGCATATATGATGCTTTAATAGGAGTAGATAGAAATGTTGATGAATTGTGCAAATTAATAAATAAGCCACGTTCAAAAAAAGAAGCTAAATTATATTATAAAATAGATTCAGATAATGTTAATTATAAGCCAGAAAATGAAAACGATGTTAGTGAAGTGGAAATTCAAAATATTTTATCACATTATAAGCGTTTAGGAAAAAATGCTGATAAATATGTAGAAAGTTTTAATAATATTGCATCACAATATAATGATATTCAATTAAAAATAATTTGCAAGTTTTTACCACTTAATGTTAGAGCAGTTTTAGAGGAAAAGTCTCCTAAATATCAACAAATAATGGCATTTAACTCAAAGGTTACAGATAAATTAAGAAAAAGTAAAATGCAAGATGTAGAAGGAACTAGTGAAAAGCTGTTAAAAAGTGTAACATCAACTGAAAAGATTTTATCTAAGCCAGTAGTTATACCAAGTGCTGTTAATATGAAAAATGTGAAAAAATTATCAAAATCAAATGCTCAAGTTTTACCAGAAACAGAAGAAGATCCAATAAAACAAATTGAAAGAGAAATAAATACATATGTAAAAAAAGAAAATGAATTTGTAAAAGAAAAAGAAGAAAAAATAGCTGAAACTCCAAAGAAAAATGATGAAGAAGAAAATATTGCTGATGAAGAGGTTAAACCCGCTCCAAGGAGAAGAGGAAGACCTAGAAAGAATCCTTTACCAGAAGATGTACAAGAACCAGTAAAAAAGAGGAGAGGAAGACCTAAAAAAACAATAGAAAACGGAAGTGAAATAATGCTTCCTGGATTTGAAGAAGGTAAAGAAACTACAAATAATAACGAAACTACCGAAAAAAGTGTTCAAGAAAATATAGTAAAAGATGATCCAGTTATGCCAGGATTTAATATAGAAACTGAACCAGAAGACGATGTTATAATGCCTGGTTTTGATGGAAAATACGAGACAGAAAATGATATAATAATGCCTGGTTTTGACGAAAAGAAAGAACCAGAAAATGATGTAATAATGCCTGGACTTAATGAAAAAGTAGAACAAAAAAAAGATGATTTTTATAATAATCAACAAGAAGAATTTCCAGAAGTTGATTTGACACCATTTTTGGTGAATAATAAAAACATAGCTTGTTTTGTAGGAACTAGCAAAAATGGAACATCATTTGTTGTAAATAATGTTGCACAAGTTTTATCTTCAAAAGGAATATCAACAGCTATATTAGACCTTACTCAAAATGGTAATGATTATTATATTTATACAAATAATGAAGACACATTAAGAAATAAAGCTATGAATTGTTTTCAAGATTTATTAAATGGTGTTCCAAATGGAATACAGGCTAATAAAAATTTGACAGTTTATACATCATTACCTAACGAAGATATTATAAGAAATGCAGGACAAATATTAAAAACACTTATTAGTAATTATTCTATTGTTTTGATTGATTGTGATTTTCAAACACCAATTTCATATTTTTCATATGCTCAAGAAGTGTATTTAGTGCAATCAATGGATGTCTTAACTATTCAACCACTTACAGCTTTTTTGAATATGCTAAGATCAAAAAATGTATTAGATGAATCTAAATTAAGAATAGTGTTAAATAAAGTTGAAAAATTAAGAAGGGTTAATGATAAGGTTATTATTGGTGGAATGTCATCTTATAATGATCCTGCAATGACATATATGGTAAATTTGATAAAAATGTTATAAGATATATATCTATTCCATTTGATGAGCAGGTATATGTTAAGTATTTGGAAGGATTAATAGATTGTGAAATTTCTTTAAAAGGATATCCTAAAAATATAATACAAGTTTTTACAGAGTTAGCAAATATGTTGTATTCAAGTACTATGGGAAAAACTACATATAGACCACCTACTGCTAATGGCACAGGTTTTAGTCCAAGTATTAATTCAACATTAGAGCAAATGAGAAAATATTAGTGATGAGGAGGAAAAATATTGTGTTAATGGGAATAGTTGCTGTATTAATAATAGTTATAGTTGGACTTATTATTTATAATTTAAGTATTCATAAAAAAATACAGACTTTTAGAAATATTAATCAGAAAATAACAAATTTATCTGTAGTTCAAGATTTTATGAATGCAATAGGAGAAACATCAAGTGTAGATGATAAAATAAAGAAGATTAATGATATATTAATACAGAAATATGAAATAAAATATTCTACAATTGTAGTATTTAATGGTGCAGAATATATAGTAAAAGCTTCAAATGTTGATAAAAGGCATTGGGATTCATTAAGTTCATTACAAGATATTGACATGTTTAAAGATAGTATTTCAACAGCTACTCCTAAATATGTAACTGTTAACAGTGAAAAAGAAAGATTGCCATATCAACAGATGGAATTTGGTAGAGCAAAATCAGCTATATTTTTCCCTTTATATATTGATAATGTTTATATTGGATATTGGATTATAGAAAGTGGTACTCCACATGATTTTGATAATGTTGATACAGCAGTTTTAGAGGTTATAAAAGATAATATTGTTTCAGTGTTAAAAACTGTTGTGCATCAAAAAACATTAGAGAGTATTGTTAGAAAAGATTTGTTTACAGGTCTATATTCTGAAGAATATTTATATGGCGAAGGAAAAAGACTTATTGACCAACATACTACTTCTACAATATGTATGTTTAAAATAGTTAATCTTGAAGAAATAAATAAGGTATATTCAAGGGAAATGGGAAATGAAGTTGTAACAAGAGTTAGTGCTTTTGTTAAACAAAATATAGCTTCAGATTATGTTTTTGTTAGATATATGGGTCCTAAATTTGTTATTGCATTTTCTGGAGTTGAGATTAGTGGTGTAGCAGATTTTCTGAATGATTTAAAAAATTCATTGGAGAAAATGAAAATATCATTACCTGATGAAGAAGAAGATGATGATGACAGTGAAAAAGTTGTTTGTGCCATGTCTACAGTATTAGAAATACAGTTATGCCACATAATA
>CAJKVD010000066.1 GCA_905203195.1 uncultured Clostridium sp.
TGGAAAATTATTGATAAATAATAAAGAAGTAAAAGATAGTAGATTAGATTTAGTATTTGTGTCGCAAGAAGTAGATTTGTTTGATTTAAGTATAAGAGATAACTTATGTCTAGGCAAAGAAATATCGGATGATAGAATATTAGAACTATTAGAAGAAGCTGGATTAACAGGTTGGTATAATGAATTACCTGAAGGTCTAGAAACAATGGTAGGAGAAAGAGGTATAAAATTATCAGCTGGGCAAAAACAAAGATTAAATTTAATAAGAGGAATTCTAATAGATAAAGACTTGTATTTTTTTGATGAGCCTACATCAAATTTAGATGCAGTGTCTGAAGAAAAGATAACAAATATGATTGAAAAGTACTTAAAAAATAAAACTTATGTAATAGTTACACATAGACCAAAATTAAAAGAATTATGTAATAAACATTATGTGTTTGATAATCACATGATGAAAGAATTAATAGTTATATAAATAAGGCAGGAGAGTATAGAAAAAGTTGTGTAAATAAATCCTTCCGTGATAAAATATAAAATATCAAGGAGGGATTTTTCTATGGGTAAAAAAGTAGAAAAAGAAAAAAATGAAATAGTAGAGGAATTTTTTAGAAGGAATGATCCAAAAAATATTAAATCTATGAATGATATGTACACAGCCTGGAAAGATTTCTTTGCCCCTGCTTTTCAACAATTGTTGGATGCTGAAATGGAAGCAAAAATTGGTTATTCCAAAAACGAAAGAACAGATAATAATAATTATCGAAATGGATATTATCCAGAAAGAACTGTAGCAACAGAAATGGGAGATATTCCAGTAAAAGTTCCTAGAGATAGAAACGGAGAAATTGATTCCGATTTAGTGCCTAAATATTCAAGAACATCAAATGGCTTTGATGAAAAAGTAATATCTATGTATGCATTAGGAATGTCTGATAAGGACATTCAAGAACAAATAAAGGAGATATTTGGCTATAATCTTTCACCAGATATGATAAGTGATATAACAGATAAAATTATACCTGAAGTACAAGAATGGCAAAAAAGGAAATTAGAAAGTGTATACCCTATAGTATTTATTGATGCTACTCATTTTCATGTTAGAGATAATGGACAGATAGTAAAAAAAGCAGCCTATGTTGTGTTAGGAATTGATAAAGATGGAATGAAAAAAGTTTTAACAATAACAATTGGAGAAAATGAAAGTGCAAAATATTGGATGACTGTATTAAACGAGCTTAAAAATCGCGGAGTACAAGATATTTTAGTATTATGTGCAGATGGATTGACAGGGCTTAAAGATGCAATATCAGCAATATACCCTAAGACGGAATATCAAAGATGTATAGTGCATCAAATAAGGAACTCTTTAAAGTATGTACCATATACAGATAGAAAAGAACTTGCTAATGATTTAAAAACAGTTTACAAAGCAAGTACAGAGGAATTAGGGTATACTAACTTATTAGAGTTGGAAGAAAAATGGAAACATAAATATCCTGGTGCGACTCAAAGTTGGATAGATAACTGAGACATACTTTTGCTTCTATACTTGTTGCTGAAAATGTTGATATTAAAACTGTTTCCCATAAATTAGGTCATGCAAGTACTGGAACAACTTATACTTATTATGTTCATGATTTTGAATCTACTGATAGAGCGAGTGCTGATTTACTGGAAGATGTTTTAATCAAAGATATTAATATGGTATAGAAAAAGAGCCTATTGACTCTTTCTCTATTTGCCAATTTTTATCTTCTTATATTCAATTTTATTAATAAAATTATAATAATCTACAATATAAGTACATAAAAATTCCGCTTCATTCTTTTTCATGATACTATTAGCATGAGCATATGTCTTATGATTTCTTGCATCATCAAAACTTTTCATTATTTTCTTAGTAGCAGTTAAAATACTAAAAGTTGTGCTCTCTTTAAATGTTTCATTTTCTCTCAATATATTATTTAATTCACCTGTTATAGAATCTAGCGTCTCTCCCTGTATTGATTTTCCTATTTCTTTAAATATAGCTTCAAATTTATATTTCAATAATGTATGTAATCTATCTATAGCAAATTCATATTCACCTTTTGATAGTCTTTCTTTGATATGCTTTAGTAATACTTCTTCTTCCTTTTTGTTTTTTACTGTATTTGAATTAATTTCTAATGTCTTTTCATTTTTTTCTAATTCTTTTATTATTTTCTTTATCTTTGGTATGTATGACTTAAGTAAAAAACCTTTTTTAGTTCCATAATCTAAAAGACCATTTATCAATTGTTTAGCTTTTATATTTTCTTCATTTTTAATATACCTTCTTAGTCTTTTAGCCTTTGAATTTCCTTCTTCATCATCTTTGTATTTTTCATCATCTATATTACTACCTGTACACTCTTCTACAAAACTTTTAAACTTATAATCCGAGAAATCCCACACATATCCTTTGCCTTTTTTAGTGGTTTTTTCTATAAATCCCATAAATTCTTCAATATCTATTGCTTTTAAATCTGACATTATATTTCCCCTTTCCATCTATGATAACAAAGCTCTCATATTTGTACTCATAGTAGAAATTATATTTTCTACCATAATAGCTTTATTTTTATCGTCCCCCATAGCTTGAATTTGTGCTGCTGCTAAAGAATATATTAAAAAGTCTACAGATGTAACCAAGTGTTGATTATCTTTATTTTCAATTACAAATCTATCATAAAATGGATGCTCTGTATTCCACTCTATTATTATTTTTTTTCCTTCTTGCCAAGCTTCAAAAATTGAAGCAAGTCTACCATTCTTTGCAGTTCTAAATTCTACATTAGCATTACTATCTTGTGTTTTCTTTGGTTTTCTTTCTCTTTCTTGTAAATTCTCTTTACTATTTTGTTCAGATATCTCTGTTTGTGTTTTCTCTTTATTCGTATCTCTTTTCTCTTTCTTAACAACAGGAGTAATTAACAATTTAGATTTATTATTAATTACCTTTTCCGCCTCTTTATGACTATCTATTTCTTCTTTAGATATTTTAGTATTTTTCTTTGTTTTATTACTCATAGCTCGCATTTGAGGTAACAAATCGTTCCTTAATGAATTATCTATTGAATCTACCATATCTATACCATTTTTAGTAAAGTTAACCCCCATTGGCTCATCTAATTCTGAATCAAATGACAATTCTCCCCTAACTCTGTTGAAGTTTGGATGTTTAGTAAACCAGTCTTTCGGTACAAATCCAAATGCTATTTCTCTATTATTTCTCAAAACAGAAAATCCTTGATTTTTCATATTAATATCTGTATTTTTTTGGAGTTCCTCATTATATACTTGTAGTAAAGCTAATTTAACATGAACTATTCCTTTTTTTATTTCACCCGTTTCATTATCTTTCCATTTAACTTCATAGTCTTCATCGCTAAACAACTCTGATTTAAATTCTGAATCATCTAACATTAAAGGATCGTAAGGAATAATTTTTTCCCCATTTACTTCAAAAGTAATTCTATTCATATATTTTCTATATATTCTAGATATCTCTTTGATTAACTTATTAGAAAACTGTTTTATATTCTTATTAGTTATTCCTAAACATTTCTCAAATATTATAACAGTTCCTGTTTCATTATTAACAATACTATTAAAAAATACTTCTTCTGCTTGATTTGCATTTCCTATATACTTAACAAAATCATTATATTCTTTTATTACATCAACATCTGTCACACTTTTTAATAGAAATGGTGCATTTATTTCTTTTGTCAATACAGTTGTTCTATTAGCTAGTGATAATCCGGCTGTGCTCAATCCCATTCCGAATTTTCCTAAATCTGCACTTTCAGAATGTTCACTGTTAGAACCTAATTTTAATGCTTCATCTAATACTTCATACTCCATACCATTTCCATTATCTGCTATAATTATTCTTAATTGCTTTTCATTATCTTCTTCTATAAATACTTGTATCCTTGTAGAATCTGCATCTATACTATTATCGATAATATCACATATTGCTACTGTGTTCTCATATCCGATATGTTGTAACGCTGATATTAGTATTTTTGCATTAGGCATATTTTTAGAATCATATTTCACCTCTTTTCTAATAATATTATTTTCTTTGCTTGTTTTTTCCATAATTTTTCCTCCTTTTAAAACAAAAAAATAATCTATCTAGATTTAGATAGACCTTAAACTTCAAGTCAAAATAAACAAAGAAAATAATACTATTATAACTTTGCTTAAATAAAAGGTTTTATACCCAATATTAAAATATTTCAACTTTTCAGACAAGGTGCTATACCGAATCTAAAATAGATATTAACACATTTATTTACTTTTGTCAAATCATGTCTTTTTTAGTATAAATATGTATTCATGTGCTAACAAATAAAAATCTCTATTTATATTTTGACTCCAATAACCCGTCCTTTTGCAATTATGCTGCTCCTTTATAATTATTTCTTTTAATGTGAATCCTGTTTGAATAAAAATATTCATGATATAAAAACCTAATGGAATAACATTTTTATTTTTCCTAATGTCTCCAATTAAAACTGCACAGAATTTATTTTTCTTTAAGATTCTAAAACATTCTTTTGAAAATAGTTTCATTTGATCTAAAAATTCATTTAATTCTAATCTTGATAAATCTTCTTTAATATCTTTGCTATATTTAATAATATTAGCATACGGTGGATGTGCAAATATGAAATCTATACAATTATCCGGCACTATTCCTTTCAAATTGGTCGAATCCGCTCTTATTAATTTGGGTTCATATAAGTTGTTGCTTTTAAGACTAATTCTTTCTTTTGCCATTTTAAGAGCTTCCAAATTCACATCTATTCCGTACTCCTTTTCTATTAAGTAACTTTGTTTCTATCATTGTAGTACCGCTTCCACAAAATGTATCTAATACTATATCTCCTTCATTTGTATATTTCAAAATCAAATTTCTAGGAACTTGTGGTGGACAATTCCCCCTGTAATCTCCTCTATGTGTTGCCCAATTTCCTCTTTCCTTAAAAGACCATATAGTTGTCTCTTCTAATTCAAATTGTTCTGGTTTATATTTCAAATTCATTCCTCCTTCTAAAATGCATAAAGGGACAACTAATAAAAGTTGCCCCCACATCTTTTTTTCGTATTTTTATTGAAATATTTCATTCATTATCCCATTCTTCATGTCCAAGATATTATACATATCTTCCATTGTATCAAATGTTTCCTCTAGATTTCCTTTTGCATGGTTCCATCCTTTTCCATCTGTAAACCATATAAATTTTATTCCAGCTATTCTTTTTAATTCTTCATTTAACATTTTATAACTTCTTGCCGTTTCATTTAATTTTGAACCCTGTGAAGCATAAAAATTAGTTTCTATTAAATATAAAGTATTATTTTTTTCCACAACAAAATCGAATCTTTTTTTAGCCATTTTTACTTTTTTATTTTTAGTAGTATTATCTATATTTTTCAATATTTCTTCTAAATCAATATCCCACTTTTCCTTTAATACAGGTGATGCCACTTCCTTATA
>CAJKVD010000067.1 GCA_905203195.1 uncultured Clostridium sp.
ATAATTATTATCAACTGCTTCATTTAACACTAAATCTGCAATTTTTTTGGTATTAGTAGTTTCAATATCCTCTAAAATATATCTTAACCATAACTCTTTATTTTTATATTCTACATTAGAATCCAAAACACCATCTGTGCACATTAACATTATTTCATTACTATCTATATCTCTATCATATACTTGTAAATTTGCATTTGGTACAATTCCAACTGGTAAAGAATTTGCCTTTAGTATCTGAACTTTGTCACCTTTTTTTATATATGTAGGACATGCTCCACTTTTTATAAATTCTATATTACCCTTATACAAATCAATAATTGCAATATCAAGTGTAGCAAAAGCCTCCTTATTTTGATTAATTAAACTAGTGTTTATTAATTCCAAAGACTTTTCTTTTTGAAAACCCGCAAGTAAAAGATTCTCTAACATTTTCAAAGATTTACTACTACTTTCTTTGGCATTATGTCCTGAACCCATACCATCACTAATTGCTAATAAATATTTTCCATCTTTAAGTCTTATATTTAAAACACTATCCCCTGAAATATCACTTTTATTTTTTATTGCATCTGCTGTTCCTACTGCCATTACATATTTATCATCTGATAAAAAATTAAGTTTATTGCCCAAACAATTTTCATCATTTAAAACAATTTTTTCATTTAATACTTCAGTAAGTATTTTTTCTATAACATCTATTTTAGCCTTTTGCATAGCTTCTACATACATATCTATTAAAAATCTGTCTTGCTTTTTTATTGAAATTTCTTGTATACCAATTTCTTTTTGTTTCAGCAATTCTAAAATTTGTAGCTTTTCTTTTTCATATTTTTCTTCAATATATACATCTTTTTCAATATCTTTTGCCAAACTAGAAATCGCCTTTGATACACCACTTAATTGCTCTTTTATATTTTTTTTGTTTTCAGACATTTTTTTCTGCCATACAAAACTAGATTTACTAATTTTATAAGACATATTTACAACTCGCACCATTTGCTCAATATTTTCTTCCAAGAAATCACTTATTTCTCTGTCATCAAATCCTATTATATAACTATTGCAATCAGCAAAAATTTTTAGCAAATCCTCTCTTTTTATTTCCTGTTTGTCTATTAATACATTAAATATTTCATCATCAATTTTACCATCCGCATTTTTCAAGTCATCATAAAGCATGTTATTTTCATAACCTTGCAAATTATCTAACAATTCATTAAGAAAAATTTGTTTGTTTTCAATTTCTTTTTGTTGAGGAGTTACATCATCCGTATAAATTTTTGCCATTTGCTCTATTGTTTCAGAAACATTATTCAATTTTTCTGCTGTTTCCTTAGTCTGACTTAATGCACGACTTGGGACATTCGGCAAAAACTTAGAATTATCCATAAATTCTTCAATATCTATTTTTATTGATTTTGGAACAGCAAGTAAACCAATAGATGCTATTAAAATTTCCTTAAAATAGATTAGTTCTACTGTATACCCATTAGATACATATGCAAGTACCACATTTCCTAAACAAAAACCAATAATTACTCCAATCTTTCCAAATCTATTTAAAATTCCAGCACACATACCAGAAATAGCATAAGCTGCAACCATAAGTGGTTCTGCATTTGTTATTACTCCTAATGTTACCCCAATTGTAACACCCGCTGTTGCTCCTACTAAGATTCCATTTTTCCAGCCTAATATAAGGACTATTAATATACTTAAAATATTTCTAATTGAAAATCCATATACATTTAAGTCCCCAAAACATGTAATACTAATAGCCAATAATAAACTTGCTCCCATTATTTCTTCTATTGAATAAGCATGTCTTTCTCCTAATCCCTGAAATACAATAATAGAATTCACAAATATTTTATAAAATACAACCGATATTACTGAAAATGATATAATTGACAATATATCATATATAGTGAATCCTGAAAAGCCAACTTTTAAAAGTTGAATTACAAAAACTGAAATAAAAACATTTTTTGATAAACGTATTTTTTAATTTCTTTCTTCTTCCTGATACATTGGTTTTATAATAAATGTAGAACCGACAAACACTAAAGAAATTATAAGATATGTTATAGCTCCTTCTATTCCAAATCCTATAGCATTTCCAATCAATCCTGCTAATACTACACCTAAAATTGGTACAGAATTTCCCATACAAGCTGCCATCATACTAATACCAAATGCTGAAACTTGTCCTCCAGTTCCTACGCCTACCATTGATATCATAAATGACATTATATATAATGGTATATTCTGTATTGAAAATACATTTGCAAATACTCCTGCTCCTTTATGTTTTCCTCCTACATGTGCTTCTTTTATATTTTGAAACATCCTTACCACCTCTAAAACTTTTTTCATGCCTATTTTACAACTTGTCTTATGTATTTTTTGTCTTTTTTAGTAACCTATTTCAAAAAAGTTTTTTACAAAAAGCGATGATACCTTTTATATTTTTTTATCTTTTATTCTTTTTCTACTTTTTACTTTTTTATTTTATTATATATTTAGCAAAAAAGCAAGATTTTTGTATCAAAAAAGAGACTTTACAGTCTCTTTTTTGATTACACTATTCTATTATTGTTCTTCTTTATTATTCATTCTTCTAATAAAGTAAACTCCTAATCCTAATACAACCAATGCTGTCAATGTAACACTTCCTATAATAGCATAATTTTTATTTCCACCAGTACTTGGAGTAACTATCATTTCTTCTGACATAGAATCATCTGATTCATGTGCATCTCCAAATGGTTTATAGTTTCCAGGTATACATGTTATTCTGCTACCAAAAGACTTTTTCATTTCAACAATTTCAATTTGGTTAAGCATATTTACATCTTCTGAAGGTGATAAGCTTCTTTCAGTTACCATACGCATGCTTTCAGAATCTGCAGATTGTAATTTACCATCAACCATTCTTTGTGGTTTTAATTCTTTTGATGCCATACAATCTGTATAGTATTCATATGTTTTACTTTCATCTATTGCATTTACAACATCATCACTAACATATTTTTCTTCTTTTATTTTATTAGTATCAATTAATGTCCAACCATATCTAGTATTTTCTTCATCTGATTGTGTATAGTTAAGTTTTCTATCTAAGTAATCTATCATCTTTGTAGGAGAAATCGTAACTATATCTTTATTTTTTTGTACATTACCATTTGATAAAGAATCATAATATCCTATACCGAAGTTATAGAATCCTTCTGAATTATAATCAGCCTCACCAGAATTTTTAACTTCAAAATTGTATTTTAAGTTTAAAGATGTATTTTGTAAAACCTCACTATCAATTTCTGCCTTTAAAAATCCTCTTTGTCTAACACCATTACTTGAAACGGTTGGTTTCATATATGTTAAATAATTTGTTTGTCCTGTTAATTTACCATTATTATCAACATCTGCATCTATTAATAAATCTCCACTTGTGTATCTTAATGTAACATGACTTATTTTTTTATCTATAGATATTGATTGTATTGGTCTTCTTACAATTCCAAAATCAATATTATCAACATTAAAAGTTACCTGTTTTGTTGCATCCTCTGTAATATTATTTAAATCATTATCATCATATTCTATTTTAAACTTCATTATAGGAGTTTTAGATATCATTTCTGTTACAGTAACTTTTGTATCAAAATTATATCCATTATTTTCTCCACCTGAATGGCTATTTAATTGTGAATCAATTTGTTTTCTTAATTCCCAATCATCTGTACCATGTGTTAAAGCTTGTCCATTTAATTTATTATAGAAATATGGATCTGAATTCTCTTGATCATATCTACTCTTTTCAAATATAGTTGCTTTATAATTTTCAACTGCATTATCATAATTTTGTTTGTTGCCATCTACTATTTTATACATTCCATTTCCCCAAGTATATTTAATTGCATAACTTCCTGGTGCAAATCCTTTAAAGCTATATTTTCCATCATCACCTGTTTTTCCGTCAAATTTAGCTTCTGTCCAGCCACCTTGTCCATTATTTAATGTCTCATCATATACTTGTGCAACTTTATCAGTAATTTTACCATTGCTATCAACTTCCATTAATTGTACTGTAACTCCACCAACTGTGCTCTCTTTAGTACTGTCAAATTTTCCATCACCTTGGCGAATATTTTGATCTTTCAATAAGTTTTGATCTGCCTCATCCTCAAATACAACACCTGAAATTTGTCTAGCATTTGCAATTACTAATCCTACATTTGGAGCTGTTCTAGTATCATCTTCATAAGTATTTTCATTATTTACATCTATATTTCCTACTACTGAATCATTATCTACTGCCGCATAATATTTATTCATTGATTCATCTGTAAATAATGTATATGAATTAATTTCTGCTATATTCTTTAAGTTTGGTTCTATATTATTATTTGCTTGTTTTGCCTCATTTAATAAGTTTAATATATTTTCTCTTGACAATTCAAACTGTACATATACATACTGTGGATCTTGATTTGGTTTTACAGCTGAATTTGTTCCTATATCAACTTTATAATATGCATTTGCAATTTTTTGATTAGATACTTTAGCATCTAAACTATTTGTAATATTACCTTTATCATCTAATCCTAATCCTGCTCCTACAAATTCATAACGAGAATCAAAGTAATCAGATATTCCATTAACTCTAGCAAATATTGAAGATTGATTTCCTACTGCTAATTTATATGTTAAATACATTTTTATGTTATTATTTGCATTTTCCCTATCTTCATATTCAGCATCTGCTCTATATACAGGTCTTAAATATGTTGCATTATTTCTGTTTTTAGGGAATTTAACACCTACATTCCAATCATCTGCTGTTGGTGTTCCACCTGTAAACCTAGATGCATATTTATAAATATGTGTATCACCTTTTACACTAATCTTAACTTGTTCTAAATCTTGTGTTAATGCTAAATCAGTTTGCTCTCTTTCGTATAAACCTAAATTAATATTCTTAATTTCTTTAGTATCACTATTTTTATTATATTTAAAAGTATATCCGGCAAGTTTTGTATTAGCCGCAATTAAACAATTCGTTTCTTTTATACTTGCAGTTCTATTTTCAGAATCTAATGTATATTTTACATTATAAACATTATTTCCATTATCATCTTTTATTTGAACTTCATCTTGAGCTTTTGCATCAACCCTTGCAAATTTACCATTAAATTGATCACGTAAAATTCCTTCTGCTGCCTTAGAACCATTATCTTTATTAAAGTTTGTAATTACATTCTGATATAACAATCCATCATATATAAATTCAACATAGTCTGTATCAACAGTATCAACATCTACATTTTCAAATTTATATTCACCATTTTGGTCTGTTTTTGTTTCTTGAAGTATATTACCTTTTGAGTCTCTTAATCTTACTGTCACACCAGATTTTCTTATATCTTCAGTATCATCATTACCATCACGATATAAATCATTTCTAATAGATTGTTTTACACCATTTGGTTTATCAACCCACACATATCCAGAAAGTTTT
>CAJKVD010000068.1 GCA_905203195.1 uncultured Clostridium sp.
ATTTGGAATACAATGGGATTTAGTTTGTAAATATTTAGAAGTAAAAGGAGGATTATCAGTATCAGAAATTAATGAAGATAGCAGTAGCTGGGGGAATTATAGAAATATAAAAATAGAAAATATAACAATGGGAAAATATGCTATATTAGATACAGATACATCTAAATTAGGAGAATGGACAAACATAAAAAGTGTATTCACAAAGACTAATTCAGGAGAAAGCAGTAATGTTTTATTAGGAACAGGAATATCAGAATATACAAATAGAATGAATATATATGATTTTTCAGGAAATGAATGGGAATGGATTTTGGAAAAATATTATGATAGCTATGATCCTTGTGCTCGCAGTGGAGGAGATTATTGTCATTCAGGCTCATATAGTCCAGCAGCTAACCGAAGTTACTATAGCACAACAAAAAGCTACAACAGTATTGGCTTCCGTCCAACTTTCTATGTAAAATAAAATTATAATTAAAAAATGATCCAAAAGCTAAAAAAGTACCAAAAACAAGAAGAATTAAGAAAAAAATAAAAAAATTAAAAAATATAGCAAAAAAATTAAAAAAACTATTGACAACTGATTAAAAATATAGTATTATATAAAAGCGTTATGGAGAACACGCATATGGGCTATTAGCTCAGGTGGTAGAGCACTTGACTTTTAATCAAGTTGTCCCGCGTTCGAGTCGCGGATAGCTCACCAAGAACTAAATAACTAATAAAAGTTATTTAGTTCTTTATATTAAGGCCCCGTGGTCAAGCGGTTAAGACATCGCCCTTTCACGGCGGAGACATGGGTTCGATTCCCGTCGGGGTCACCAATATATATAATTATATATTTTGCCACTTTAGCTCAGCTGGTAGAGCATCGCACTTGTAATGCGAGGGTCATCCGTTCAAGTCGGATAAGTGGCTCCAATAAAGGTTAGTAGTCTTGAATATACTTGATTACTAACTTTTTTATAATATAAAAAAGGAAGAAAAAGCCATGGAAAAAAAAGTAATAATAATAACAGGAGCATCAAGAGGAATAGGAAGAGAAATAGCAAAAACACTAGCACAAGAAGGACACACAGTAATAGCAAATTACAACAAATCAGAAGAACAAGCCAAACAATTAAAAAAAGAACTAGAAGAAAAAGGAAAAGAAATAGAAATATATAAAGCAGACGTATCAAAAGAAGAAGAATGCAAAAAAATAGTAGAGTACACAATAAAAAAATACAAAAAAATAGATGTACTAATAAACAATGCAGGAATAGACAAACTACAACTAATAATAGATGTAACAAAAAAAGACTGGGACAATATAATAAATACAAACTTATATGGAGCATTCTGCATGAGTCAACAAGCAGCAAAAAATATGATACAAAACAAAAATGGAAAAATAATAAATATATCATCAATATGGGGACAAATAGGAGCATCGATGGAAGTAGTGTATTCAATATCAAAAGCAGGAATAGACGGACTAACAAAAGCACTAGCAAAGGAATTAGGACCATCAGGAATACAAGTAAACTCAATAGCACCAGGATTTATACAAACAGAAATGAATACAGATTTTAGTAAAGAAGAAATAGATAATATAAAAGAGGAAATACCATTACAAAAGCTAGGAGAAAGTGCAGACATAGCAAAATGCATAAAATGGTTAATAGATGATAGTTATGTCACAGGACAAGTAATATCAATAAACGGAGGCTGGAGTATAACTTAAATAACACAAAAAAGGATATTTTTAAAATATCCTTTTAATTTAACTAAAAATATATTATTAAATCTGATTAACAGCTTTATTTTTCTTTTTATAATTTCCTGAAATCAATTTTGGAAGATAAGTAATAATTTTATAAACTGCTAAACGAACTTTTTTGCTCCATAAATAAGATTTTCGAAGTTTTCTAGGCGCACCTATAGAAGCAGGTTCATCTTCTAAAACAACCAATTCGGTTTGAGGCTTTTCTAATTGGAAAACATAATTTTGGCCATTGTTATTATCCCACTCACCATTAGAATTTCTAAAACAGAAATTAAAAGTCTCACCTTCACATAATTGCAATTCAGCTTGAAAACCTAATTCAGTTTTTTGCATTTGAATTTCGTTTATATTATCCCAATTATAACCAAAGCCATAATGAATAAAAACATCCTCAGAACCATCTTGAAAAAATTTACCTGTATAAGATATTTTAACATTGCTATTTTCAATTAATTTATCCGTATTAAAAAATATATCTTTCATTAATTCCATTTTCAAAACTCCTTATTTATCTTTTGCTACCAACATTATAATATTAAAAATGACAATGTGCAAGAGTTTTTTGAAAAAAAATAAAAAATTTTGTCAAAACAAGAAAAAAATAGTAAAATAAAATAAATCAACATTGATATATTGCAATATAACGACATATTTGAATAAAATAATAAAACAAACATAATATAAAATAGAGATTAACATTTAAAAATATTGTAAAAAAAAATTTTTTATGCTAAAATCTGAATTAGGAGAATAAATAAGGGGATAGAATTATGGAGAAAGAAAAATTGAAAGAAAGAGAAGAAAATGACACAGAGGAATTTAAACAAGTACAAGAAAATTCAAAGAAAATTGAAAAAGAAAAAAAGAAAATGACAGAAAGCAAAAAGAAAAGAAAATGGATACCAATAACAATAACACTATTAATAATATTTTTATTAGTACTAATATTTTCAACAATATTTGCATTTGCAAACATAAATAAAGAAACAATAGTAAGTGGAGTAAAAATAGAAGGAATAGATGTATCAGGTTTATCAGCAGAAGAAGCAAAGGGAAAATTAGAAACAATATATAATGAAAAGCTAGAAACAGAAATACCTGTACAATATAATGAATATGAAACAACAATAAATGCAACCCTATGTGAAACACAATACAATATAGAAGAAGCAGTAAAAGAAGCACTAAGTGTTGGAAAAAATAATAACATATTTGTAAACAACTACAATATACTATTTGCACTTACAGGAAAGAAAAACATAAATGTAAATATGCAATTAAATGAAGAAGCAACAAAAAAAACAATAGAAGATATAGGAACAAATTTACCAGGAGTAGTGGTAGAATCTGCATATTACATAGAAAACAATAAATTAATAATAACAAAAGGAAAAAAAGGAGTAAAAATAGACACAGAAAAACTTTTACAAAAACTAAAAGAAAAATTAAAAGGACCAGAAAAAATAGTAGACTATATAAACATACCGGTAACAGAACAAGAACCATCAGCAATTGATATAGATAAAATTCACGAAGAAATATACAAAGAAGTGCAAGACGCATATTACACACAAAATCCTTTTGAAATACATCCAGAAGTAGAAGGAGTAGATTTTGATATAGAATCAGCAAAAAAAATGCTAGAAGAAGACAAAGAAGAATATGAAATAAAATTAAAAATAACAAAGCCAAAAGTAACAACAGATCAAATTGGAACAGAAGCATTTCCAGATCAACTAGCAACATTTAGAACAAATTACGATGGTGGAGACAAAGATAGAACAACAAACCTACAACTAGCATGTAATAAAATAAACGGAAAAGTAATAATGCCAAACGAAACATTCTCATATAATAAAACATTAGGAGCAAGAACATCAGCAGCAGGATATAAAAATGCAAAAGTATATGAGGCAGGGCAAGTAGTAGACGGAATAGGTGGAGGAATTTGCCAAATCTCATCAACACTATATAATGCAGTATTACGAGCAAATTTAGAGATAGTAGAAAGAAGAAATCACCAATTTGTAACATCATATGTAGAAGCAGGAATGGATGCAACAGTAGTGTATGGGATGACAGATTTTAAATTTAAAAATACAAGAAAATATCCAGTAAAAATATTTGCATCAGCTAAAAACGGAGTAGCATCAGTATCATTATATGGTATAAAAGAAAAAGAAGAATACACATTTTCGTTTAGAACAGTTACAGTTTCTACAATACCAACATTAACAAAATATATAGATGACCCAACACTTCCAGTGGGAACAGAAAAAGTAAAACAAAAAGGTGCAAATGGAAGAAAGACAGAAACATATATGACTAAAATGCTAAACGGAAAAATCATATCAACAACAGTAATATCAAGAGATACATATGATGCTATGCAAAAAATAATATTAAGAGGAACAAAAGGAGCAAGCACAGAACAAAGAACGGAGAATACTAATACAAATAATGAAAAAACAAACAACACAGCAAATAATGAACAAACAACATCAACAATAGAAAACAAAACTGAAGAAACAAAAAATGAAACACAGCCAAAAACAGATAATACAAATGCACAAACACCTACAAATTAATTACTAAAAGACACATATTCGTTATAATAAACAATATGTGTCTTTTAAAGCATTGTAAATTACAAGTAATAATTAAAGAGACCTTTTTAGTAAATTATCTAAAAGTATTTTGTTTTTCGCAGAAAGTTCAGAAAGAGGCAGCCTAGGAGAGCCAAAATCAAACCCTAAAACATTAAGAGCATATTTAATAGGAATAGGATTAACCTCACAAAAAAGAGCAGAAATAAGAGGCAATAAATCCAATTGAAGTTTTTGGGAATAATCAAAATTACCATCAAAAAAAGAAGTGACAATATTATGCGTTTCTAAAGGTTTTATATTAGACAGAACAGAAATAACACCAATACCACCTAAAGATAATATAGGAAGGATCTGATCATCATTACCGGAGTAAATAAAAAGATTGTCTTTACAAAGAGCAGCAATTTTAGCAATTTTGGAAATATTACCACTAGCCTCTTTAATAGCAATAATATTAGGAATTTTAGAAAGTTCTAAACAGGTTTCAGGTTCAATATTAACACCAGTTCTATTAGGAACATTATATAAAATAATAGGGATAGACACACTTTTTGCAATTTTAGAGTAATGTTCAACTAAACCAAACTGAGTACATTTGTTATAATAAGGAGTAACAACTAAAACACCGTCAGCGCCTAAGGATTCAGCTAATTTTGCATTAGAAATAGCTTTTTTGGTATCATTACTACCAGCTCCAACAATAACAGGAATTTTGCCATTAACAAAATCAACCGTACATTTTATAATAGAAGACTTTTCAACATCTGACATAGTAGAAGCTTCTCCAGTTGTACCACAAACAATAATACTATCAACAGAATTAGATAATTGAAAATTTAGCAATCTTTTAAAAGCAGATATATTTACGCCGTTTGAATCAAAAGGAGTTGCAATTGCGGTACCAACACCTTTAAATAATATTTTTTTCACAAAATCACCTCTAAAAAATATATGCAAAAATAAAAAAAATAACACCGAAGTAATGTAATAAATATAAAAATTGGACATTTTTTTATTCACATTAAATGGTGCTATTTTTATAAAAAATAAAATATCATAATTAATTAAGCATATCTTTTTTCTTTAATA
>CAJKVD010000069.1 GCA_905203195.1 uncultured Clostridium sp.
ATATCCATCAATATATAAATTAAAATCAAGACTTAGATTAATTAGAATTTGTATTATTTTCTCAAGTAATTCTATAACTTTTTCGTTATTTCCTAATCCCATTTCTTGATTAGCCTTCTTATATAATGACATCAATTTGTCTTCTGGTGCAACTACCTCACCTTGATGTCTGTTATCACCTATCATAGCCAATTGAGGTGTGTTTGCTTTTACATAACCACCTTGTGCTAGTCTAGGTAAATTTAGACTTCCTATCTTTCTTACACTTACTCCAGGAATTAAGTTTATTAAGTCTATACCACCATTAATTAATGAAATTGCTCTATTTATTGTTCTTTCAATTAAAGATATAACTCCATTAATTCCTGATTTTACAGCATTTGATATAGCATTTCCTATACTTGTTCCTAAATTAGAAAATGTATTTTTTATTTTTTCCCATATTCCACTAAAGAAATTGCCTATATTACTAAATACTCTCGTAATTCCGTTATATGCTTGTTGAAATATATTTGAAAACCAACTCCCTACCACTGAAAATATTCCTTTTATTCCTTGCCATGCCCCAGATGCCGTATTTTTTATATTATTCCACAAATTTCCAAAGAAATTTTTAATAGGAATAACAATCTTTTCATTAAACCATTGTCCTGCATTATTCCAAGCATTTTTTATTCCTTCCCAACATTTACTTGCAGTTTCTTTTACTTTATCCCAATTTTTTATTAATAATACTACAATCGCAATTAATGCTGCTATAGCCGCTACGACCAATGTTATTGGCGATGTTAATACTGCTAACGCTGCATTAAATAACCATGTTGCTACTGTTGCTGCTGTTGTTGCTGCAGTACCAGCAATAGTTGCTGCTGTATTTGCAATTTTAGCTCCTGTGTTTATAACCCATTGTGCTGCCTGTTTAACTAAAGCTGCCGTTCCTGAAGCAATGCTTACCACAAAATCTTTCGCATACATCAATGTTAATGCAATCGTTTCTGTTTTATCTGCAATTTTTGCAATTACATTCCCTAAAATAGCATTTTTTAGCAATCCCAATGCTGCAATTACTCCTCCTGCCTGTTGTATAAAAGACATTAATTCTACAACTTTCCATGCACCAAAAAATCCTAATACAGCAATTTCCATTCCAGTAACTACACTTTGATTATCGCTCATCCAATTTCCTATTTTAGTTAAAACATTCGCTAGTAAATTAAGTGTATCTACTATCATTCCACCTGTCCACTTTGCGATAGGTTCTAAGAAATTATTCCAAAACCATTGAAAAATTGGTTTAAATGCTGTTATTAATGGATTTAAAACAGTTAATGCTCCTGCAATTAAATTTAAAAATGCAGGAAGTAAATCTTGTATAGTCCATTTGGCTAATGGGACTAAAACATTGTCATATAACCATTTTAAACCATCTTTTATTGTAGTTATCAGTGGTTGTGCTGCTTCTTTTACTTTGTTAAAAGAATTAATAAGCGGTTCAAAATTAATATCACCAAATATTTTTCCAATATCACTTGCTTGTTTTTTTAGATTATCTGTTAAATTTAGTCCACTTGTACCTATTTTTCCTCCTGCACCACTTCCACTTGAAGAACTATCACTATCATCTTTCTTTAATATTTGTGCAGTATCAAATGAAGCCAAACTTTTTAGATCTTTAGCAGATTTTTTGGCACTATCTCCAATTCCACTCACAGCATCACTCGCTTTTGATGCATCTGACGCTAAGTCTGAAACAGTACTTGTGCTATCATCTCCGCCAGCATTTCCGAATATCATTTCTGTAAATGATTTAAAAGCATTTGCTAACACTTGGAGTTTTGAAAGTACCATATTTATTCCTTTTATAATAGGTGTAAAAATATTAATAAAACCTTGTCCTAATGCTGCTTTTAATTCATTAAATCTTAGACTTAATACTCTTGTTTGGTTTGCCCAACTATCACTAGTCCTTGCAAAATCTCCATTTGCTATATTTAATTTATCTAATACAAATTTATATCTTAAAGCTACTTTTTCTTGTTCTGACATTTTAGATGTTGTTTTTCCATAGCCATTTGCCAATGCATATTGGTCTAGTGCATTTTGTGTCATTACAACACCTAAATCTTTTAATGTTTCTGTTTCACCAGTAAATACTGATTTTAATTTTGTATATGCTTCATCACTTGATAAATTGTAAAAAGAAGCAACATCACCTGTTAATCCTGTTAATGTTTCTGACATTGCTAATGCTTCTTTATTCGAAAAATTGAATGCTTTTGCCATCGCACCAAATGTACCAGCATACTTTTTAGTTACAGTTTGACCCAAACCAAATTGAGTAATTGCATTCTCGGCAAATCTATTTACTTCTGTATTTAAACTTCCAAAAGTAACATCAACAACATTCTGCACTTCTGTTAAATCAGAACCTAAATCAATACATTCTTTACCAAAATTTACTATTGCTTTAACAGAGAATGCTGCTACTGCTAATTTACCAATTTTCTTTAATGAGTTCTCTATTCCTGAACTTTTTATTGCATTTGTTGTATCTTTTAGTCCTTTATTAAATGGATTTGAATTTAATAATAATTCAAAATCAACAGAGCCCACATTCGTACTCATACCTACTCCTCCCCTCTTTTTTAGGATAAAAGCAGGTATTGGCTAACTACTCACCACTAATGGTCGTGTTGCTCACTCTGTCTTTTTCATCTATATCAATTTTAATTGTTTTCTTACATCGTATACATTTTATTTCACCCTTGCATTTTTCAACCTTTAATAAAAGTTGATTACAATTAGGGCATCTTACTTCTGTCATTTGTTATCACCAGCCATTTCTTTAAATGCTTTTTGAAATTCTGTAATAACTTTTTCATAATCTTCTTTGCTCATTTTCTTTGCTAATTTATTTCTATATTTCCATCGTATATTTTTTTGCTCTTGTGTGAAGTTTTTTAACATTTCTTCATCATCTTCACTGCGAATTTGAACAATGTTTCCGCAGTGGTGTATCTGGCATCAACCCAGATATAAGATTGCACAATTCTGCATAACTCATTGTGTCTATTTCTTTTCTTATTCTTATTCCATATTGTTTTGCTAAACTTGCCTCAATCAAAGGCCAGTCTTCTTCCATGTCGTACCATAATTCTGTTTCATTATTTGTTTTGAAATCGTTTTTCCATTTCCTCATAAGTAATTTCATTTACTTGTGCCATTATTGCTATAATAATAACTTTTAAGTCTGCAACTTTTACTTTCATTCCTTTTATTTCTTCTAATGCTTCTTTTCCTAGTAATAATTCTATTATTTTAAATAATCCATCTAAACTATCATCTTTTTTAAATAAATCTTGTGCTTTCAACATTGTCTCTGCTCCGCAGTCTACTTCATATGTTTTGCCTTCTGCTATTGTTATTGTTTGTGGTTCATGACTTAATTTTGAACTAATATCTATATTTGCCATTTCAAATTCCTCCTAAATATATTTATAAGAGGCCTTTAAAGACCTCTTACTTTTTAATATCTTATTTTTTACTGCTTGTGTTGTTTAAACACTTTGTGGTGATGCTTCTGTGTATGTTGGTTTTCCATTTGACATTACATCAAATTCTAACGGAATAACTTCTGTTGATTTTCCAGCTCCCCAGTTTGTTATGTTAAATATTGCATTTTCAAATACTAATCTTGCACCATTTGGAAATGTCCATTGTAAACATCCTTCAACATCTCTTCCATTTTTTAGTGCTAATCCTGCTACATAATCATTTCCAGTATCTCCAAAATTTCTTTTTCCAGAAATTGAAATAGTAACAGATTTAGAAGTCATTAATCTTCTAACCCATCCTTTTTGATCTAATGGATTCCATTCTTCTACTCCATTGTCTAATTTTACTGAAAAACTTTCCATATCAGCTATATCAGTTAAAGCTTCTTTAGTAGCACCAACTTGGAATTGATTTTCATATACTGGATACACTCCTGTTTTTGCTGCCATTATTTTTCACCCTTTCTATATAATAAATTTAATTCTATTGAAAACTTGTAAATATTGTTTTCATCTGCACCTAAATCAATAGGTCCATTATATAAACACTCAATTGAGCAATTATAATCATCAATAAAAAAAGAACTACAGTCTAATAGTTCATAGATCTTATTGGCCATCGTTTCAGCCATATTATAATTTTTAGTCCATCTTAATAGTAATGTAACTGGTAATATTCCATAACTTTTCAACTTTTTATATTTAGAATTGTCTTCTAATTGTCTACGATTAGCATATAAAGCAATTGCTCTATCTTGATTTTCATCCATTTGACCTATGTACCATTTTGGACACTCTGTAATACTAGTTTTTAAATAATCTCTTATTTTAGATACACTAATTCTTGCTATCATTATCCATTTCTCCTTTTTAACATTTGTTTAAAATATTTTATTGGTAAATCTTTCTTGTTTCCATTAATATAATCATCAAAATAATACTGTTTTGCATTAGGGTTTTTACCTTGTTTTATATGTATTTCTGGGTCGAAATAAACCTTTCTTGAATATACTGTATCTACAACTATTCTAGCAACACCTTTTATAACATTTTTATCATCTACAAAAGTGCTATCATTTTGCATTGTACCAGTATCAAATGGCATTGTTTGACTTTGAATTAAATCTGTTTTTACCGCTTCTGCAGTATCTATCAATGCTAATCTTGCATTTTCTAATAATTCATTTATATTTTTAGTATTATATGTTATTTTCATATTAAATCAACTCCAATGTTGTATGATGAACGGTTCCGTCTGGATTTCTTGGTCTACTTGCTTGATAAATTTCATACTCTATGTCATTTATTATTACTTGTCCACCACTTATTTTCTTTATAGTTGGTGCTATATCTCCAAGTAATATTACTTTTCCCACAAGTTGAATCTTTCTTCCATCTGAACTAATTATAATTTTAGTTGTTTCAACAAATCTACATTTTTGATTTTCTAAATTGAAAGAAGTTAAAGGCTCACCATCTTCTGATAAGCCTTCTTGATATATAACTACATCACATTTATTATTTAATAATCTTTCCAAGTGCTTTGGATTTAACCTCTTTATCATATAACCCTATTTGTTAATCCTGTTCTTTTTAAATAGAAAAAGGCTAATTTTGATATATTTAGTTTATCTGCCATATCTTGTGATTCCTTTTCATTTACTGTTAAGTCTCCACCTATAGAATAACTAGATATACTATTATCATCATATAATCCTTCTTCTTTTAGATATTCAGCTTGCAAGCAAGTTGCTTTGATTATTAAATCTTTTTGTTGTGTTGTTAAATTATTAAATCCTCTTCTTTCAACTCTTGTCAATGTAGCTCTGTTGACATCTATTGAGGCAAACTCCAAATATTTTTCTATTTCTTCATTCTCTAATA
>CAJKVD010000070.1 GCA_905203195.1 uncultured Clostridium sp.
GTTACACCATCAATATCTGTAATTCTTGTTTCTATACCAATTCCACCTTCTGCAATTTGTGTCATTTCTATTTTTCTTGTGAAGTCTGTAGATTGTTCTAATAAATCCATAATTGTAGAATTTACATATGCAATTAATGCACCTTTTGCTACGTATCTTCTTAATTTTCCAGCACTTAACATTGCTTTTAATTTTCCATATACATTTTCTTTTGTATATGAAGACAATGCTGTTGAACTATGATATCCATCTAATTTTTGTGCTTCTGTAGCAACTTTTGAATAGAAATATGCATCCATTTCTGGTATTTGTTGTGTTTTGTGGAATACTTCTGAAATTTTTTTAATAGATGCTGTTTCATTTGTTTCATCTACATCTATTTTGTCAATCATAAATTGAATGTCTCTATCGTGTGTTAATGTGAATGGTACATCAGTTTGTTCAACTGTTCCTTTATTCCATCCACCTAATCTACTGTGTGATTTATAACCACTTGTGCTCATTTGTGTAAAATGAAATGTTTTTGCACTTAACCATTTAACTGCTGTAGTTACGAATGGTGAAGTTAAAGAATCTTGCTCCATAATTTCTAATAGGTCTGGAGACCATACCTCTGCATAATTTAATGCCATAATTAATTACCTCCTAAAATGAATTAAACCTGTTCCATCTTTTTGTGGCTACAGGCTTTTGGTTTTTTTGACTTTCATCAGAGTTACTTTGTGTTGCTCCGAATTTAAATCCTTTTTCTTCTTTTTCTTCTTCCTTTGCTATTTTTAACTCAGGAAATTCAGAAATTACTGCGTTGATTTCATCTTCTAGTTTCTTAGCATCTAATACACCGTTTTCTAGAACTTTTGACATATCAACTAATCTTGCTGCTCTTTCAACTTTCTTAACATCAACACCTACTTTGGCCATAGCAAGTGCTATTTTGTCAGTATAGTCTGCTTGAACAGTCTCTTTTTGCTCTTCTTGTCCTTTGTCTTCTTGTTTGTTTTGAGTGTCTTGAACTTGTTTAGAAGTTTCACCTTGTTCTGCTTTTTCAGCACCTTTGGCATACATTCTTTTGATAAATCCATCTAACTCATCTTGATTTTTGAAAACTATTGAACCGTCGTCACCTTTTTGTGCTACTTGTTTTTTAGTTTTCTCACCCTCATTTTTGTTTTCAGTTTTTTGCTCTTTTTGAGCATTATCTGTTGTAGTTTGAGTATCTACATTTTCTTTTTTTTCGTCTTCCATATTGGAACCTCCCCCGTTTAAGGTCCGTCGACCATAATTTTTGCAATAAAAAAAGAGCCTATTTAAAGCTCTAATTCTAAAAATGGCACAAGTTAATGGATTTGAACCACTACAAACAGTTTTGGAGACTGTTGTGCTGCCGTTACACTAAACTTGCATATAAAAAACACCTACATTTCTGTAAGTGCTTGTATATTATTTATCTAAATTATCAATTGCATATTGTGCTTCACTTTTTGTGAAACCTTCTACTGATGATGTTAATTGATTATAAATTGCTTTACTAGACATATTCATACTTGATTGATATGTCTTTGCTTTTTCCAAAGCATTCCTATTCCAATCTGCTTCTATGTTGTCTATTGCATACTGTGCCGCTTCTTTTGTAAATCCCTCCGCTGATGAAGTTAATTGATTGTAGATACCTTGCTTTGACATATGCAGTGAATTAGAATAAGTTTCTGCTTTTTTTAACGCATTTTTTTCTTCTGCAGTAGGCTCTTTACCCAAAGAATAAACTATATTAATTTTATCTCCTTGATGTACTACTGTATTTGCTGAAATACTTTGACTAACAAAATTTCCTTTTGCAATATCGTTTGAATATTCTTCTGTTATTTTACCATTAATCTTATTAGCATCTATCCATGCTTTTACTTCTTCCTTTGACATAGTACTGAAATCTACAATAGTAACCTCTACTGAATTATTTTTTTGATAATTATTAGTTGAAGTATCAACAGTATTATTATTTTGTGATGTACCTATAATTATTCCTATTACTATAATAATTATCCAAAACCACCATTTTTTATAAATTGGTTTCTTTTCATTTTCTGTATGATTTGCCATGACAATTCCTCCTTTTATTTTATTCTAAAAAGAGTATATCATTTTTTTTCGACCTTTGTTGTCGAATTTTGTCGAATAATATAAAATTTTATTTTTTATTAAACCATTCATCTATCTTTCCATTTTCAACAGCTATTGAAAACTCTTCTGCCTCTTTTTTCATTTCTTCTGTTATTTCAATTTTTTCATTTATTGGTATTGGTTTAGGTATCTCATTTATCCATCTAGGATTTTTCATTAAATTTCCCTCCATAATAAATAATATTTACCATCTATTTTCTTTATATTTTCAACAATAAACCTACTATTTCTTGGATATAATATTTCAGATTCGTCTGGATTAAAGTTTCTTAAATCTTTTGCTTTGTTTGATACTGTATATATTACCACATTGGCATTTTCATTATATTTTGATTTACTTGAAAAAGATAAATATTCATTAAACATTATTGGCTTATTAAGCTTATTCATATGTATAAATTTTTTTAATTCTTTCTTATCTGTTATATCTAAAACTCTAACTATATTCCCATTATAATTTTTACATTTATCTAATGCTTTATCTAAATGATTAACTATATTTTGTTGAATATTATCTAGTTTAAGATTATTTCTTAATATTTCATTTATTTTGTAGCTTTCTGAACTAATGTATTGGTTTATTGCATATTGTTCATCATTTGATAAACCTATTTTACTACTTTCTATTTGATTTTTCAATTCATTAGCCTTATTTTGATAATTTAATACATTTTCAGGTAATAAACTACCTGCTACTAATCTTTGATACTGTTTCTGCCTTTGTTGCAAATATTGAGTATATTTATCTTCTTCATTATGATTTTGTTTTGCTTTTATTACTTCTTCTGGTTCATCATTTATTCCTTCGTAATATGTACTAACTCCATGATGGCATCTAGGATGAAATAAGCCTCCTGATATTGCTGTACTTAACAATGGGTATTTTCCATCTTTTTCTGTTCCTCCTGACCATACATCATCTATATATACTCTTCCCTCCCATGGTGTACACTTATCACAGGCACCGCCATGTTTTGATACATATACTAATGAGTTGCCTAATTTTTTACGCATTTCACCTTCGCCCATTAGATTAGCTCTTTTGTTTGCCGTTCTAATAGCCATATCACAGTAATCAGCAATATTATGCCTTGAACCATTACTATATTCAATGCAATTAAAACCTCTTGTTAAAAAATCTTTACTAGCCATATCAATTGCTTGTTTTATTGTTCCAGCCCCTGTATTAGCAAATACTTGTGCTTTATATATTATTTGTCTGTATTGGTCATTTGCCATTCTTAATGTTGCATATTTTACATCTTTCATGTCATTTTTTGTGCTTTTTATTAGTGCATCTAATTTTCTATGATTTAATCCAAAAAAAGATCCACCTAATTGTGAATCTTCTTTTCTTATAATTCCTGACTGTATTGCCTGTTTATTTGTTCTTCCTGCACCTTCTTTGAATTGTTCTTTTATATGTTTATATAAATATCTATTTAACCCTTTTGTGTTGTTGTTAAATATTTCTTTATTTGCCTTTTTATAATCTTCAAATTGTTTTAATTTCAGTGCTTGCCATTGTGGCCAGTCAAATCCTTTGGCTTTTTCGTCTTCTTTATGACTCCATAATGTTCTTTTCATAGAAGTAATTAATTGTAATTCAATTTCTTCCATCACTTTTTTTATATCATATTCATTTTGCATTTAATCACCTACTCTAATGGTTCCATTATATTAGGTTCTTCTTTTTCAATTATTCCCGCTTCTTCTTTTAACCTTTTTACTTCTTGTTCTTTTTCTGCTTTAGTTAAACTATCTCCATACATTGTATCTACAGTCTTTTCAATGCTCATTACATTTTGCCCTGGTCTAGCCTTTGAAACTGTTTCTACTGTTGCTTCAAAACTAGGGTTAGCATATTCTTTAAAATCTACTGTTGCTTCATATTTACCTGCTGTTTTTTTCTGCGCTTTATCATATGTTTTTAGACATATTTCAACTAACTTAGGAATAACTTTTTCTAATACATCTATTACTTTCCCTCTTGTATATTGTGTTGCTTTTTCTTTTTCTCTTTGTGCATCTGCATTATCAAGTTTCTTTACATCTATTCCAAGGGTACTAGGACTTATTAAACCTTGTAAACACAAATCTAATGCTGTTATATATGACTGTAGCATTCCTTCATAATCAAAGTCTCCTTTTTCTCTTGTAATTTTACTACTTTCTGTTTCTGATGTTGTACTTCCTACTTTAGCATATCTATTATCAAATGTATTAGGTTTTAATAAATCTCCATTCTCATTTGTTGGTATTAAATCTTCTGGAATATATGTTATTGTTCTGTTATCTCTTAATGCATCTATCCATTTGCTCCATACTTCGTCAAAACTATCAAAAGCGTCTAATTTCTTTTCTAATATGCTTTGGCCTCTACCTCTATATTTCTTTGATTTATTGAACATCATAGGCACAGCCATCATAAATTTGGTATTTGTTGGTTCTTTTAAATCTGCTGTTTCTGGAATAGAGTTGTAATCTTTCATTAACTGGTCATTTTTATATAATTCATATTTTATGCCATCTTTAGAGTATTTTTCAAACAAAGTATAACAAGCATCTTTTTTAGGATATTTATTTTTAAAGTTTATCCCTGTTATTCTTCCTCTTGTATATTCATAGTCAACATCTTGCCCAGAATAAAACTCTATTATTGGATATTTACTTATATCTGTATCATAACTTATCTTAAATGCACCATCACATTGCACAAATACATCAATTATTGCTTGTTTTAATGTTTCTTTGAAATCATTTTCTTTTGCTATTTCTTCCCAATTTGTTTGTGCTTCGTTGTTTCCTTTAACTTCTATTTTATTAAAACTATCAACAATTATATCGGCTAACATATCAACTATCATAGCAGGTAACCCTGTATGTATTTTTCTAATATTTATACCAGTTGTACTTTGTGCTGCCCAAAACTTAGCATTTCCCATTAAGTCATCTGTTTGTGTATAATATTGATGCAACTCTGATGCATCTCCTCTATACCACAATAGATTTCTAAAACAATTACCTTCAAATGTATTTGTTTCTTGTATTGTTATTGTATCTCCTACACTTGGCTGTATTTCTAACCAATTTCGTATTACATTTTTTATTTTATCGTTGACTGTTCCCATTTTATTCCTCCATTGCTATAAATTTGTGATAATATTGAGCTACATAGTATTCTATTTTACAACCTCTTGCATTTTCCCAACCTTTCATAAAGACAATTCCATCCACTTTTCCTATATATCTTATTGAT
>CAJKVD010000071.1 GCA_905203195.1 uncultured Clostridium sp.
CTATCATAGATTCTGTAATTGGTATAATACTTCCTAATGCTGGATTTCCTATAACAGAACAATTTCTAATTGATTTTGATTGTGTTCTTGAATTAATAATAATGCCAGCTATATTATCTTTTTTTATATTTTTATAAACAAATCCCTCATCCACAAATCCAGAATCATGTGCTGTATTACCAGCTAAAATATAATCTACATCTTTAATATAAAAAGATATGCCTCCATCTAATATGTACACCCTCAAAGCTCCATAATTATCATCATGTGGAATAGCAACTGATATATTATCTTTACCATTATAGTGTCCAGAACTATTAACAGAAAATCCTTCAATCTTTGTACCTTCACTTTCTGATACAATTCCATTATTCATAATACTTTCATATCTAAGTAAGTTTTCTCCAATTCCATGATAGCAAAATTTTTGTTTCATTATTTTATCCTTTCATTTTTAATTTAAATTCATATATCTCTATTTTCCACATACTTTTTGGCGAATTGAATTTGAAATTAAAACCTTATACATCTTATCCTCGTCATAATTATATTATCATAAAAATTTCTTTAGTATTCAATAACTTTTATTTTAAATACTCACTAACAACAATACTCTGATTATTTGCATTTATTATTACTTCTGCAGCAATAGGAATAATACTATTAGCATGCATATGTCCAAAGTCATTTGTTTTTACTACAGGAACACTTGAATTTATTTTTCTTAATTCATCTACAATCATCTTCTCATTTTCTTCTATTTGTTGAAGTTGATATATATAACCGAAAACTACTGCCCTATTAAAAGCATTTATTTGATTATATTGTTCTAACATTGCATTCCATTGTATAATATTTGAATGAAACCCTTCTAAGAATAGTACTGTATCTTCTAAGTCTGGCATAAATGGTGTTCCTAACAATTTTAATAAACATCTAGCATTAGTTCCATATATTTTACCTTTAATTTCTTCTTTATTAAATTCATAAAATTTTCTTTCTCCATATGGATTAATTTTTTTATTCCCATTAAATAATTTTTCGATAATCTCATTTTTATCATAATCTGTAACTTCATCTTTTCCAAACCAAATATAATCTTGGCAATGGAAAGTTACAAGTTCTGTCATTTTATTTATTGCACAAAGTAAAACTGTAATATCACTCATTCCTAAAAATATTTTAGGATTATCTTTTATATTCTCAAAATCTATGTATGGCAATATTCCATTTACCATATCTCCACCTTTTAAAGTGAATATTGCTTTAATTTCCTTATCACTGAACATATCATTTAAATCTTTTGCTCTTTCTTTTGAGGTTCCTGCACAGTAATTATCTTCTGAGAATAAATATTTTCCATATTTTACTTTTAACACTAAACTTTCAAAATACTTAGTTGCATTTTCTAAATATTTTATATCTTTATTTTTTAATGCTTTATCTGGAGCAATAGCACCTATTGTATCTCCAATTTTTAATTTGTTTGCTAGTATTCTATCCTCCCAATAATTTTATTTTCATATTTCAAAATTATCTAAATTCTCATACAACTTCACCAACCAAATATAGAAAAAGGTTCATCATTTAAATAATATTCTAATCCTTTTTTTATATATGGAATTATATTATTAGGTAGTTCATTTAATTTATAAAATTTCAATTCATCACATTTGTTCTTTTCCATAATTTCAATTTTTCCTTCATACTTTTGACAAACGATAAAATATTCTATACTTTCTCTGTCAGGTGCTTTTCTTTGCATAACATGCACAATTTTCAAGTCCTCTTTTTTTATTCTTATTCCTATTTCTTCTAATGCTTCCCTCTGCATAGCTGTTATAACATCTTCATTTTCTTCTACATGTCCTGCTACGACACTATACTTTCCATCTTCATAACCTGTATTATATCTTCTTTGTAAGAGTACTCTTTCATTTTCTATTAAAATCAAATGTACCGCTGTTATTATCTTAAATCTTTCCATTTTTACACTCATTCCTTTCGTTATATGTACTATTTCTTTTTTAATGATTTTAATAAATTCTCAAATCATTGTCCTAGCAATAACCTATTAAATCTTCCTATAATATCCTGCTAAATTTCTTATTATATTTATCTATATCTTTAATATTTTTACTCATTATAAAATCTATAACTTTAATTTTTAATCTTTCTACCTTTTCTTTTGTATAATATTTATTTTCTACAGCTATTCCAGCCTCACCAAATAGCTTAATGTCATTGTTTGAAAATTGCATTGTTTGATTCTTCTTTCATTTATTTTTACACATTTGTATTATAACATAAAAATATATTTTTGTAATCTATTAATCAACAAAAAAGAAAATAAAAAAACGGCACATTTGCTTGGCAGAGCGATGTGTCGTTTATCCATATTTTTATGTGGTAACCGCGTTTCTGCGATTGTCATTTTCTATATTTATTATACTTAACTTTTAAGTATTTGTCAAATTTTTCACAAATATTTTTATCAAGACCTTTATAAATGATTTTTAATCTTTAATATTTTTTGTCTATCAGCTTCTATGGAGTTTTCCAAAAAATTAATTTGTTCATGGTATAATTTTTTTAATTCATGTAATTGTTCTTTTGGAATATCATTTTCTTTAATTATACCATTTCTGAACAATTTTTGTAATTCTAATAAACTACTATTATTTAATTGCATACTTTCTACTAACAAATTTTTCATATACTATTTTTCTACTCCTTTATCTTGAGATGTTTTTTGTTGTAAATTTTGATAATCTTCAACTAGCTGACTGGTTTGTCTTTTCTTTTTCGATAATGATTGCAATTTATCTTCTAATTCTTCTAGACTTTCTTTATGCTCTGCATCATCATCTTGAATTACTCCAATTGCTCTTAATTGTTCTACTTGTTCTTCAGTCAATCGACAAGTACCTTTTCCATAATATCCACTTTTTTTATTTTGTATCCAAGTACTTAATTTTTTATATCTTTTATCATTGTAAGGAAATGATAAATTACCATGTTCTTCATAGTATGCTTTTACTTGTGCATACATTGTATCCCATTGATGTTGTTTAGCATCCCAAACCATTCCAATTGATTCTAAACTTTCTATTTCTTCTTGAGATAAACCATTTTCTGAGTTATATTTTCTTCTTTGGGATTTGATCCAGTTCACTAAAGCTTTATATTCTTCGATTCTAGGAACTAACAAATCTCCATGTTGTTCAAAATACTCTTGTGCCTGTTTGTACATATTATCATAACTAGCTTGATTCGCATTCCAAACTATACCAATTGATTCTAACTGTTCAATTTGCTCTTTAGATAAATCTGCTTCATCTTCACTATTATATTTTAATTTTTGTTCTTGTATCCAAGTTCTTAATTGTTTATATTCAGTTTCTCTTTCGTCTGGAATTGATAAACTTCCATATTGTTGGTAATATGCTTTAGCCTGTTCATACATTGTATTCCATTGATGTTGTATAACATCCCAAACCATTCCAATTGCTTCTAATCTTTCAATTTGTTCCTTACTCAAGTTGCTTTTTTCATTATTTGTTTTGTATTTTCTTCTTTGAGTCTTAATCCAACTACTTAATTGTTTATATTCTTCTACTCTAGGAACTAATAAATTTCCATGTTGTTCAAAATATTCTTGTGCTTGTTCATACATACATTCCCAAATATCATTTTTTGAAGGACTTTCCTTTGTTTTTACTTTAGGTTTTGCATCAATGTCTTTTTTTACTTCTTGATCAATTTCTATTATAGATAAAAGCTCTTTTTGTTGCTCTGTCAATTTTCCTTCTTCCATATATAGTTTTCTTTGGATTTTTAGCCATTGATACAATTTTTTATTCACTTTTGGAGTGATTGATAAATTTTCATGTTCATTATAATATTCTTGTGCTTGTTGATACATATTTTCCCATTGATATTGTCGTACATCCCATATCATACCAATTGACTCTAATTGTTCTATTTGTTCTTCACCTAAAGTTCCTCTTTTATATGATTTTCTTTTTTCCTTTATCCAACTAGATAAATCCTTCCCGTTTACCATATATTGATGAGGTAGTAGCAAATTCCCGTGTTCTTCATAATATTCTTTGGCAAATTCATACATTTTTGTATAATTACTTTCATTTACATTCCAAACCATACCAATTTGTTCTAATTTTTTTATTTTTTCTTTTGATAATTGTATATATGTTTCTTTGCCTTTATATGCTTGTCTTTGTACTTGTATCCAATTTCTTAATTCTTTATTTTCTATAGATACTAAAGTTCCCGTTTGATTATAGTATTCTTTAGCTATCTCATACATTTTTTCCCAATCTAATCTTCGTTTTTTAGTTATATTCCAATTAATACCAATTTGTTCTAGTTTTTCAATTTTTTCTTGTGATAATATTCCTTTATTATAATTCTTCTTTTGATCTCCTAACCATTGATATATATTTTTACCATCTATTTTTATATCTCTTAACCCATTCAAACTGCCATTGTCTTCATAGTATGCTTTTGCAATAGCATATGTTTCGTCCCATTGTTCTTTAAATTTATCCCATACCATTCCTATTGCATCTAACTTTTCTATTTGCTCTTCCGTTAAATCTCTTCGATGACCTTGACCTTTCATAGTCTTTCTTTGGTCAATAATCCAATATCCTAAATTCATTCCATTTTTACTATAATTAACTGGAACTAGTAAATTGCCATGTTCTTTATAATACTCAACTGCTAACTCATAATAATCATCCCAAGATAAGCTTAAACAATTGTCTATTTTGCTAAATATATCTTGTATCTGTCTTACTGTATCTGAAATTTTGAATGTATCAATTTTTGCTTCATCTTCTTTTTTTCCTGTTTGTGTAAATTTTACTAAAGCTCTTTCTCTTAAGTCTCTGTAAAAATGTGATATCATTTCACAAGATTGAACATTATTAACTATGTCAAATACTATTGGATTACTATTATGTCCAACTGATAGTGCTCTACCTAATTGTTGTTTAAAAATAATAGGTGATTCAGTTGGTCTAAGCATTATTACTCCATCTATATTAGGAACATGAATTCCCTCGTTTAGCATATCTATTGAAAATAGTAATTTCAAGTGATCGTTATCTGAATGATAGAATTCCTCAAATACTTTTAAATTTTCAGACTTTGGAATAAATGATGCCATAGAATATGTATCAATTTGCTCATTTACATTTTGAAACCAAGCTTTCGACTCTTCCATCATTCTCTGCATATGCTCTTTATCTCTACAGAACACAATATATTTACCTGCTCCATTTTTTATATGTTTTTGAAAAATTTCAGGAAGTCCATCCGCTCTTTCAAGTATCTTTTTTGCATCATCTAAATATTGTTGAGCTTGTAACCTTTCAGCTTCTCTTTTTTCTTTGTTTATTCTT
>CAJKVD010000072.1 GCA_905203195.1 uncultured Clostridium sp.
ATGTGCATATATTTTATTTCTAAATCCTTCATTATATAATTTTGGAATTCTTCCAGAATGATCTATATGAGCATGTGTTAATAGCATAAAATCTATTTCTTTTGGATTAAATTCAAACTCTTGAAAATTCTCCTCCTCCAATTCAGCTTTTCCTTGCCACATACCACAATCCACTAAAAATTTTTTACCTGCTGCCTCAACTAAATAATTGGAACCTGTTACTGTTTTTGTTGCACCTAAAAAAGTAATTTTCATAATTTCCCTCACTTTTAAAAAATTTAGGTTTTTTGGAACCTATAACCATTATTCAAATAATTTTATTTTTTTATTTAACTTTATTCCTAAGTCTTTTGATTTTATACTATTATTAAATATTTCTATTTTTTCCTCAAAAGCTCCTTCGTCAAATACTTGCATAAAAAACTTATCCTTTTCTTTTATTAGTTTAAATGATAAATCCTCTAATTTTATTACACGTAATTTAAATATTTCAATCCATATTTTATATTCATATTCTTTATTTTTTGAAATTAAAGTAATAGCTTTTAATTCTTTTGCCTTATCTAATAACTTCATTATAGTGTCTATTAAAATATTATTTATATTTTTATTTACAAAAACTTTATCAAACACATTAGATTTAATATCAAAAGGTATCAACAAATAATATCTAAACTGATACATTAAAGATATTATATCCTGCTTATTTGCAGCATTATTAATCTTTATTTGGAAGCATTCCCAAAAAACCCTTTGCAATTGAATTAATGACTTTTCTAATTCATATTGAATATCTTTAATATCTAAATATTTCAAGTAATGATATTTTTCTTCAAGTTCTTTTGCATGTGCTACAAAATTTTTAGGTTTTAATATGGAATTTAATTCATCGATTTTCGCATAATAACTATCTCTTTCCTCTAGCATCATATTTGATAATACTCTCATACTAAAAATCTTTTTATCTAATGGCAAATTTTCATTTCTTTTAATATATTCCTCTTGCAATAATTTTTTATTACTAAGACTTGTATCAATGTTTTTTATTTTTTTTAGTAGCTCTATTTTTTTATTTGTAATATCTTCAACATAAGCCTGTTTATCATTCATTACACTCAATTCATGTTCTATTATTTTTTTGTCATCAAAAAAACTCTCTAATCTATTTTTATCAAATTTCAACTCTAAAATTATAGCTATTTTAACAATTAGTTCAACAAATTTTTTCTCATTTTTTTTTCCAAAATCTGATTTTAACTTTTCTACAAACTCAGAATAATAATCTATTATCCTTTCATTTGTATATATCCATTTTTCCAAAAAATCATTTCCAATTAAAATCCTCAAATTTTGATAACATAAATTATGTGCCATACTTTCAATTTCGTAATTTAAAGTAGTCCATGAATATCCATTAAAATCACGCAAAGGTTCGACTTTTTGTATTGTATTACCTACATTTATTAAATCTGAAAGTACTATATCTTTCAGATAATACTTTTCTTTAATTATAACATCTCTTTTACTTAACTTCCAAATTGCATATAATAATTTTCTCTCTATTGGATAACATTCAATTACACCTTTATTTTTATTAATATAAAAAGTAGAATTTTCGTGTATTTTGCTATTCTCACTTTCCATTCTAATAAGTTTAATTAATGAACAATTTTCTTTTATTATTAATATTAATTTTTCTATATATTCATCTTTTGATTCTACATCACTTTTTACAATTTTCATATCCTGATATGCAGTTTCAATCTTATATAAAATATTAAGGAGAATACTTTTTACATTTTCGTCAAAGCTTTTTTGTTCTAATACTGTCTCTAATTCATCATTAAAATCTTTTTTTACAATTCTATCAATAAAGCTTCCTTTTTTCATTCGCAAAATATATCCTCCTTTTTTCACTTTAGTTTATTTTTATTGTTCACTTTGACTTTGGGTAGTAATTTCATTTTTACCCATTTTTAATTCATTTAATTTTTCAAGTGACATTAAAACTTCTCTCGGTTTACTACCTTGAAATCCAGAAATAACACCTCTCTCTTCCATTTGATCTATAATTCTTCCTGCACGTGCATATCCAACTTTAAATTTTCTTTGTATAAAAGATGTAGAAGCTTGACCTGTTTCAACAACAGTTTGAATTGCATCCATCAAAAATGGATCTATTTCATCATCATCTGAAGTCTCTGCAATTTCTTTATCTGTTTTATTATTATTTTCTATTGTTTCCAAAATATCTTCACTATAATTTGCAGTTCCATTTTGTTTTACAAAATCGACTATTTTTTCCACTTCATCATCTGAAACAAATGCTCCCTGTACCCTTACTGGTTTTGGTGCACCAGCCGGAAAAAATAACATATCACCTTTTCCCAAAAGTTTTTCTGCACCCACACTGTCTATAATTGTACGTGAATCAACTTGTGATGAAACAGCAAAAGCTATACGTGATGGAATATTAGCCTTAATCAAACCAGTAATAACATCAACAGATGGTCTTTGTGTTGCAATTACTAAATGCATTCCAGCCGCTCTTGCTTTTTGAGCCAAACGACAAATTGCCTCTTCAACATCTTTTGCAGCAACCATCATTAAATCTGCCAATTCGTCTACAATAATAACTATTTGTGGCAATTTTCCAGATCCTTCTTCTTTTTCTATAGCCTTATTATATCCTTTTATATCTCTAACACCTTTTTGTGCAAATAAATTATATCTATTATCCATTTCTTGAACAGCCCAAGCCAATGCCCCAGCCGCCTTTTTAGGATCTGTAACAACTGGTATTAATAAATGTGGTATACCATTATAAACAGAAAGTTCCACTACCTTTGGATCAACCATAACCATTTTTACTTCACTTGGTTTACTTTTATAGATAATACTTGTAATAATAGTATTTATACAAACACTTTTACCTGAACCTGTAGATCCTGCAATTAATAAATGTGGCATCTTAGCAATATCAGCCAATTGGATATTTCCAGCTACATCTTTTCCTAAGGCTACTGTTAACTTTGAAGAACTTTCGCTAAACTCTTCACTTTCTAAAACTTCACGCAAGTGAACTGCTTCTTTTTCCTTATTCGGAACTTCAATACCAACAGCTTGTTTTCCAGGTATTGGTGCCTCTATACGTATTGTTTCTGCCGCCAAATTCAATGCAATATCATCTGCCAAATTTGCTATTTTGCTTACTCTAACTCCTTCAGCTGGTTTTAACTCATATCTAGTTATTGCTGGACCAACAGACACATTTTCAACTTTTGCTGATACCCCAAAACTATACAAAGTTTTTTGTAATTTTGTAGCTGTATCTGTCAATGCCTTTGCACCACCTTTTAAAGTTTTTTTACTTGCTTTAGAAAGCAATTCAACAGGTGGATATTCATAATGTTCATCTTCTACAATCATAGCATGTTCTAATTGTAATACCTCTTTTGTTTTATCCTGTTTTTGTTCTTCTTCTTGCTTAAACAAATTTCCTTCTATTACATCTGGTTGAATTTCTTGTTGTTTTTTATTTTTTCTCATTGCTTTAGTTTCCTTTGTAAGTGGCATTAAATCATCTTTACTATGATCATATTTTTTAAATTGTGCCCTATCATTTTCATCAATCACTCTACCGCCAAAATTAATCTTGATTTGGTTTTCCATCTCATCTGGATATACATCCGGATGTACTGCAGGTTTAATTTTTCTTTTTTCCCCTTGAGTACTATCTCTTTGTTCCATTTGTTGACTAAGTTGCTTTTGCCTATTCTGCATTCTTGCTTGTCTTTCTTGAATTTCTTGTAAACGTTCTTCTTTTCTTTCCTGCTTTCTTTGTTGTGATTTTTCTATGCTTTGCTGTAACATATCAGATGTATGAATTCCAAACATAAACACTATTAGAAGAAGCGTAGCTCCTATACTAAAAATAACAGCTCCCACATTACCTAACAAATTACAAAGTGGCACTGCCAAGGCTGCTCCAATTGCACCTCCGCCAACTCCAGATGTTCCTATACTATAAGCATCTTTTACTACCTCAGATAATTCTTTAGATACTAATAACTCTCCACTAGCTACTTGAAATGTTGCCATCACTGTTGCAACAGCTATCAAAAAAATAGTATATTGTCCCAATTTATACCATAACTCTTCTCTATCCTCACAAACTAATTTTATTGTTACAGCAAATATGCCTATTGGCAACACATATCTTATAATACCAATTAGGCCCCCTAAAATTTCTGTTAACTTTACTCCTACTACTCCTGATTTAGTATATATTAAAACAGCAGAAAGGATACTTAAAACAAACAAAACAACAATGGCTAAATCTAACCTTGATGCTTGTTTTTTAGTACTTCTTTTTGCTGTTTTCTTATTTCCGGTCTTATTATTATATGTACGTTTTTTTGCCATTTAAATCATCCTCCAAAAGGCTTGCTATTTTAATTCTTTTCTACTATTTTGAATAGTTTTGATTGTATCTTCCATAGAAATTTGCATTAAATTTAAAGCCTCGCTCATATTTTGTTCTAATTTTGACAATGTATCAGTTAAAACACTTTCTGTTCCACCAAGCAAATTATCTGCATATTCTTTTGTTCCTTTTGATATCTCTCTTGACATCTCATTAGCAGTTTCTATAATCTGAGCCTTTTGATCATAAGCCTTCTTAGTAATCTCATGTTCATCAATCATTGCAATAATTCTATTTTCTGCTTCTTTAACTATATCATCTGCTTCTTTTTGTGCTTCAACCAAAATACGTTGCCTTTCTTCTTTTACCCATTTAGCTTGTTTTAATTCATCAGGAAGTTTTAAACGTATTTCCTTTAATAAATCTAAAATTTCCTCTTTATTAACTACCGTTTTTGCTGAAAATGGTAGATTTCTACTTTTGTCTAATATGTCCTCCAATTCATCTAATAATGTAAAAATTTCCATGGTCCTACCCCTTTCTTAAACTAAATCTGTCACTTTTGCAAAAATAATATTTGCTCTTCCATATTTTCTAATATCAACAATCAAAATATTTTCAATATTCTCTACTTTTTTTAATACTTCTTCTCTATCTGTTTCTATAATTATTATAGTTGACAATTTCAACAATTTTTCTTTTTTTAATATTTCTATTGCTCGCATAATAAAATCTGTTTTATATGGTGGATCAATATATATTATATCTAGCCTCTCGTTTAATCGGTTAATCAACATTTTTTCATAATCTTCCCCATACAAAACTATCTTTTCTTCTAAATGCGTTTTTTCTATGTTTTTTCGTATAATTTTTATTGCATCTGTAGATTTTTCACACATATATACTCTTTTTGCTCCTCTGCTTGCAGCTTCTAAGCCTATTGCACCACTGCCAGCAAATAAGTC
>CAJKVD010000073.1 GCA_905203195.1 uncultured Clostridium sp.
CGAATGGGGCAATAAAAGGTGTAGGAGAAGCAACAGCAAAAAGAATAATACAAAAATTTGGAAAAGAAGCAATAAACATTATAAAATATGAACCCCAAAAACTATGCATAATAAAAGGAATAACAAATGAAAAAGCACAAAAAATATCAGAAAGTTTTTTAGAAAATCAAGAAATGTGGAAGATAGTAGGCTTTTTAGAAAAATTTCATATTGGAGCACAACAAGCTAAAAAAGTATATGAAAAGCTAGGAATAAATAGTGTAGAAAAAATAAAAGAAGATCCATATTTATTGATGGAAATAACAAGTGGAGTAGATTTTAAACAAATAGACGAAATGGCAATAAAAATAGGAATAAGGCCAGAAAATAACAGAAGGATACAAACAGGAATAAAATATGGATTAATAAAAAGTACATATAATGGAAATAGCTGTACATTAGAAACAAATTTAATAGAATATGCAAAAATGTTATTAAACGTAAATGAAGAAATAATAGAAGACAACTTAATAGAACTAAAAGCAAAAGGTGAAATAGTCTATGAAGAAAGAGAAAAAGAAGAATGGGTGTATTTAACAAGTTTTTACAAAACAGAAGAAGAAATAGCTTATAGAATCAACAAATTAGAAAAAAGCAAAAATGTAAAAGAAATAAAAAATGTAGAAAATGCAATAAAAAATATAGAAAAAAAATCAGATATAAAATTATCAGAAAAACAAAAAGAAGCAATAGAAGAAATAAATAATAATAATGTATTAATTATAACAGGAGGACCAGGAACAGGAAAAACAACAATCATAAAAACAATAATTGACTTATACGAAAAAAGAGGAAAAAAAGTAATATTAGCTGCGCCAACAGGAAGAGCAGCAAAAAAAATGACAGAAGCAACAGGAAAAGAAGCATCAACCCTACATAGATTATTATGCATAGGAAAATTAGATGATGAAGGAATATATACAAGGCATGACGATTATCAAGGTGAACCGATAGACGCAGATGTAGTTGTAATAGATGAGCTCTCAATGGTTGATATGTTTATAATGAATTACCTTTTAAAATGCATATATCAAGGAACAAAACTAGTATTAGTAGGAGACATAGATCAATTACCATCAGTAGGGCCAGGAAGTGTATTAAAAGATTTAATAGAATCAGAAACAATAAAAACTGTACATTTAGACAAGATTTTTAGACAAGCAGCAAAAAGTAAAATAATATTAAATGCACATAGAGTCAATAAAGGAGAAACTTTTTTAGGAAAAGAAGACATAGAAGAAGAAACAAATCAAGACTTTTTTTACATAAAACATAAATCACAAGAAGAAATATTAAAAGAGGTAATAAGTTTATGCACAGGTAGACTAGCAAAATTCGGAAATTATGACTTTTTCCAAAATATACAAATATTAACACCAACCAAAAAAGGATTATTAGGAACAAAAGAACTAAACAAAGAGTTACAAGCATACTTAAATCCAAACTTAGATGGTAGAACAGAAAAAACAAATGCAGGAGCAATATATAGAAAAGGCGACAGAATAATGCAAATAAAAAACAATTATGATATGACATGGGATAGAGAATTAGACAATGGCAAAACAGAATACGGAGAGGGAATATTTAATGGAGAATTTGGAACAATAACAGACATAAAAGAAAAAGACAAGGTAGTAGAAGTAAAATTTGATGATAATAAAACAGCATGGTATGAATTTACAGAATTAGATCAAATAGAACATAGTTATGCAATAACTATACATAAATCACAAGGAAGTGAATTTGATGTAGTAATAATGGTAGCACCAGCATCATCACCAATGCTATTAACAAGAAATTTACTATACACAGGAATAACAAGAGCAAAAAAACTATTAATAATAATAGGAACAGACAATGTTGTAGACTATATGATACAAAATGTAGATAGTAAAAAAAGAAATACTGGATTAAAACAAAAATTAATAGAAGAAAGGAGCTAAATGCTAGAAAAGATACAAAATATAATTTATCCACCCAAGTGTGGAATTTGTGGAAAAATAGACAAAGAATATATCTGCAAGAAATGTCAAAAAAAGCTAGAAACAGAAGCAATCTGGCAAAAAGAAGAAATCCAAAATCCATATATATTTTTTTGTGAACTAAATTCGATATTTCAATATCAAGGAACAATAAGAGAGAAAATAATAGACTACAAATTTAATGAAAAATCATATTTATATAAAACATTTGTAAATTTTATATTAAAAAACACAAAACTATATAAAAATATAAAAGCTTATGATATAATCATACCAGTACCAATAAGCAAAAAAAGAAAAAGAGAAAGAGGTTATAATCAAAGCTTATTAATAGCCAAAGAAATATGCAAACAAATAAATAAAAATCAAGAAAATAAAAAAATCAGAATGATAACAAAATGCTTATATAAAACTAAAAATACAATAGAACAGAGCAAATTAAATAAAGAAGACAGAGAAAAAAACGCACAAAATGTATATGAAATAAAAAATAAACAAATAATAGAAAATAAGAAAGTACTATTATTTGATGATATTTACACAACGGGAAACACAGTAAATTACTGTTGTAAAGAAATAAAAAAAGCAAACCCTAGTAAAATCGGAGTTCTGGTTTTAGCTAAAGATTAAAGAAAGAGAGGAAAAAATGGAAGATTTAGTAGAAAGTATATTAGATTATGTACGTTCAGATTATACAGATTACGCAATAATGATAAATGGTGAATGGGGTTCTGGAAAAACATATTTCTGGAACAACAAAATACGAAAAAAAATTGAAAGTATGCAACTAAATGGAAAAAGATATACAGCAATATATATGTCACTGTATGGAATATCCAACCTAGAAGAAATAAGCAAAAAAATATTTATAGAAACAACACAGTTAATGGATAAAAACCTCAGAAAATTTATGGACGCAAATGGTCAAACAAATATACCAGAATACGCAAAAACAGGATTAGATATGGCAAATTTCTTTGGGGTAACACAAAATGGAGACAAAATAGATTATGCAGACTTTTTCTCAACAGACGATAAAGTTCTATGTTTTGACGACCTAGAAAGAGCAAATGTAGATGTAATAGATATATTAGGATATATAAACAATTTTGTTGAACATGACCATATAAAAACAATAATAATCTGTAATGAAAAAGAATTATCAACAAAACTAAAAAGCTCAAACTTAGAAATGAAAACATTTATAGCTACATATCTATTAGATAAGCAAGGAGAGCTAAACAAAGCAGATAAACCAATGGTAGAAAAGATTCAAGAAAAAATAGAACATGTTTTTGACAAAGCAAATGACTATGAAAGAATAAAAGAAAAACTAATAGGTGAAACATTTGAATATGCACCAAAATTTGATTATATAATAAATGGAATTCTAATGAGATATGAAAATGAGCCGGATTTAATTAGATTTTTAAGAGAAAATACAAGGCTAATAATTACAACATTTGAAAGAAGCGGAACAAGGAACCTAAGAATTTTAAAACATGCATTAAATGATTTCAAAAAAGTATTTGACATGGTAAACAGAAGTTATCCAAACACAAGTCATAGAATAATGCAAACAATGTTAATATTCACAATAGCCATATCATTCGAAATAAAAGCAGGAAAAGTAACAAAAAATAAATTTATAAATATAGAAGACAACGAAGAATATAAAGCAATACTAGTATCATCAAGAGTACTAATGGACAACAGACAATTTTATATAAAAGAATTTGATAATAACTATTATTACAACTTTAAATCAGAATATAGATTTTTCAAATTTATTGAATACTATATAAGAACAAGAATATTTGACATGAAAATATTTAAAAGAGATATGGAAACAATAAGAAATACAATAGACACAGACAGTTTACCAGGCTATAAAAGATTACTTACAGAAGAATATTGGAAAATATCAGATGATGAATTTGATGGTGTAATAGAAGATATAATAAAAGACATAAAAGAAGGAAATTTAGAATTAATAGATATTGTAAAAATATATGCATATTTTAGTTATTTCTCAAGAAAAGATTTAATAAACTATGATATAAAAACACTAAAAAATGTATTTTTTGATGGAATGAACAAAGCATCACTAAAATCAGAATATTGTGAAAATGTAAATGAAGAATTATCAAAAATAGCAATAGAAGAATTCGCAGAAGATATGGAAGAAATATTAAAACATTTTGACAACTTAAACAATCAATTATTAGATAAAAAATATAAAGAAATGGCAGAAGATGTATTTAAATGTATCCCAATGAAAATGGAACAGTTTTATGAAAAATTTGATAAGCAATGTATGCAATTGCCAATATTTAAATATTATGACTCATACCAATTATTCCAAAGAATATCATGTGCAAGTAATGAAGACATAGTTCTAATAAAAGAAAAATTATTAGACCGTGTAGAAAAATATAAAAAAGAAATAGAACCTGAAATGCCAAATATTAGGCTATTAAAACAAATATTAGATGATTATCTAAAAAATAAGGGAACAACAATAAAAATAGTAATGCTAAGAGAATTTTCAAAAGATTTAGGATATATATTAGAAAAATGATGTTTTCGGGGACGGAGCAAAAAACATTAATGCTTTAATGTTTTTTGCTCCGTCCCCGAAAACACTAAATTTCCATTTGACTTCCCAAAAAAGTAGCAGCAGATTGAGCAACTTTTTTTTCAACATCATTCATTTTAGAACTAGAATCTTTAGACATTAAAATCACAGTACCAATAGTATCACCATTAGAAATAATAGGATAAACGACCTGTGCATTATACTTTCTAACATTATTATCATTTTTAGTAATAGGCATAGAAACATCGCTATTATCTTTACTAGTATAAACTTCTTTATCCTCCATTAATTGTTCCAATTCAGAGCTAACATCTTGTTCCAAAAATTCCTTTTTAGAACCACCGGAAACAGCAATAATAGTATCTTTATCAGTAATACAAGCAATATGCCCAGTTGTCTTAGATAAAGTTTCAGCATAACCAGCAGCAAACTCAGATAATTCACCAATTGGAGAATATTTTTTCAAAATAACTTGACCTTCTCTATCTGTAAAAATCTCTAAAGGATCGCCTTCTTTAATACGTAAAGTTTTTCTAATTTCTTTTGGAATGACTACTCTTCCTAAGTCATCTATTCTTCTTACAACACCTGTTGCTTTCATAATTTTCCTCCTTTTTAAATTTATGTCTACTTTTATTATGCCAAAAGAGGAAAAAAATATACATTTGATTTAAAAATTGTAAAACAAGTAAACTTATAAGTAAAAAAACACTACTGTCAATCATTTTTGAAAATGTCTTAAAAAATTTTATTTATTAGCACTAAATTT
>CAJKVD010000074.1 GCA_905203195.1 uncultured Clostridium sp.
TGTGCACGTATTTGATGTGTTTTTCCAGTTAGTATTTCAATATCAAGCAGACAAGTGTTGTTATTATATTTTTTAATAACAGTATAATTGGTTATAATTTTTTGATATCCCTTTGAAGGAATGTCTGAAATATATACCATAGATTTTTTGTTATCTTTAAATAGATATGCAGTCATTTTTTTAGTATTTTCTTTTGGAATAGAGTATACCCAAGCATAATAATGTTTTTCTATTTCATGATTTTTAAATTTTTTTAATAGAATATCAAGTGACTTTTGATTTTTGGCAAATAGTATTAAACCACAAGTATTTCTATCAAGCCTATGGCATGGCATAGGCTTGAAATCAGAGTCTGAGTACATTTCATGTATTAGTGTTGTTAAGGAATTTGTTCCTGTTACTTCTAAGTTTTGTGGTTTATTTATTATTAATATATTTTTATCTTCATAAAATTTATTAATTTTAGGTAATTGCTTTTTAGAGATATTATTAGGAATGTATATAGTAATTTTATCACAATTTTGAATAATGCAATCTTTAGAAATTCTGGTATCATTTACTTTTATATCTTTTTTGCGTAGAATCATCTTTAAATTATTAAAAGTTAGTTCTGGTATGCTGTCTAATATAAATTTGCTTAGTTTTTTATTATGATATTTTTTATTTACAATTAAATCTTTCATGACATAGCCTTTCTATATTATTTGCATGTAGTATATCATTTTTTGTTGCATAGGTCAATAATTCCGTGTGCATAGGCTTGATTTTTTGCATAGTTTAGAGTATAATGGAAAAAGATTTTTAAGGCAAAATAAGAAAGGAAGATATGAATGAAAGCTATAGAAATAAGAAACAAATATTTAAATTTTTTTAAAGAACATGGACATGTAGTGATTCCATCGGCACCATTAATACCAGAGAATGATCCATCAGTATTATTTACAACAGCAGGAATGCAACCATTGGTTCCATATTTATTGGGAGAAAAACATCCATCAGGAACAAGATTAACAGATTATCAAAAATGTGTAAGAACAAATGATATTGATGAGGTTGGAGATAACCGTCATTTAACATATTTTGAAATGTTAGGAAACTGGTCTTTAGGAGATTATTTTAAAGAAGAATCAATTCAAATGAGTTTTGATTTTTTGACTAAAGAATTACAAATTCCAGTAGAAAAATTATCTGTTACATGTTTTGCAGGAGATAAAGATTGTCCTAAAGATGAAGTATCAGCTTCTTGTTGGGAAAAGGCAGGAATTGCAAAAGATCATATATATTTTTATGGAAAAGATGATAATTGGTGGATTGCAGGGGAAGAGGGACCATGTGGACCTGATACAGAAATGTTTTATGATACAGGAAAACCAGCATGTTCAGCAGATTGCCAACCATCATGTGATTGTGGAAAATATGTGGAAATTTGGAATAATGTATTTATGGAATATTTTAAAGATTCACAAGGAAATTATTCAAAATTAAAGCAAAAGAATGTTGATACAGGTTTAGGGTTGGAAAGAATGGCAATGTTATTACAAGGAAAAGAAACTCCTTTTGATACAGAAATATTTGCTCCAGTTATGAGAGAATTGGAAGAATTACAAAATAAAGATATTATAGAAAGTAGAAGGATTATTGCGGAACATTTGCGTTCTAGTATGATGATTATTTGTGATGGTGGTAGACCAAGTAATATTGACAGAGGATATGTTTTAAGAAGATTAATAAGACGTATGATTCGTCATATGAATAAGCTTGAGATTGATTTAAATGAAATTTCAAATTTGGTTGATTTAAATGTAGAAAATTTAAAAGAAATGTATCCAGATTTAGTAAAAAATCAAGATATTATAAAAAGTGTCATAATTGAGGAAAAGGATAAATTTGTAAAGACATTATCACACGGCGAAAAAGAATTTGCAAAGGCAATGAATTATGCAAAACAAAATGGAAATAATAAAATAGATGGAAAAGTTGTATTTCGTTTATATGATACTTATGGATTTCCACCAGAAATGACACAAGAATTAGCTAAAGAAAATGATATAGAGATTGATTTAGATGAATTTGATAAATTATTTAAAGAACATCAAGAAAAATCAAGATTGGGATCAGAACAAAAATTTAAAGGTGGACTTGCTGATCAAAATGAAAAAACAATTGCTTATCATACGGCAACACACTTATTACATCAGGCACTAAGAATAGTTTTGGGTGATCATGTTAAACAAAGTGGATCAAATATAACAGAAGAAAGATTACGTTTTGATTTTACACATCCACAAAAAATGACTAAAGAAGAAATTCAAAAAGTAGAAGATTTGGTAAATGAACAAATAAAAAGAGATTTGCCAGTAACTTGTGAAGAGATGAGTTATGAAGATGCAAAAAAATCAGGAGCAATTGGTTTATTTACAGATAAATATGGTGATAAGGTAAAAGTTTATACAATAGGAGATTTTAGTAAAGAAATTTGTGGAGGTCCTCATGTAACACATACAGGTGATATTGGAAGATTTAAAATAAAAAAAGAGGAATCGAGTTCTTCAGGAATTCGTAGAATTAAAGCAGTTTTAATAAAAGAGTAAAATTTGAAATTTATTTTTGGAAAGGAAATGTTTGATTATGGAAGATTGTGTTTTTTGTAAAATTATTAAAGGAGATATTCCTTCAAATAAAGTGTATGAAGATGAAGATATTTTAGCTTTTAGAGATATTCAACCTGCAGCTCCAATTCATATTTTAGTAATTCCAAAAAAACATATAAAATCTTTGAATGATTTAGAAAAAGCAGATGAATGTTTAGTTAGTAAATTATTGTTTGCTATAAAAAAAATAGCAGAAGAGCAAGGTTTTGCGGAGGATGGATATAGAGTAATTTCTAATTGTGGCAAAAATGGAGCACAAGAGGTACCACATTTGCATTTTCATTTATTGGCAGGAAAACAACTTGGAGAAAAAATTGTTTAAATTAATTGAAAGTTGTATTTTTATATGATATAATTATTGTAGAGTTTGTGTACGGAGGTAAAAATATGTTTGAGAGTAAATATGGTAAATTATTAACTGTTGTTTTAGTTATTGTAGTAATAGCTATTATAGGTTTAATAGGTTTTTTGGGATATCAATTTTATGATAAGAATAAAAAGATTAAAGAGGCATCTGAATTTGTTGATAATTACAATGGTGGATCTGCTTCTGGAAGTGAAAATAATACAGAAGATACAAATTCAACAGGCGACAAATTAAATGAAATTGTTGGTTCACTTAATTCTACAGTAGATAATACATCAAAGACTGCTGCCAAAAAAGGAACATATAAAGGATTTTCAACTGTTGGTACAATGCAGATTCCAGCAATAAAGTTTTCTTATCCTATAATTGATTCTGTAAGTAAATCAGCTATAGAAAATTCAGTTGCAGTATTATATCCATCAGGTGGAGAATCTATAAATCAACCAGGAAATACAGTAATAATTGGTCATAATTATCGTAATGGTGCATTTTTCTCTAATAATAAAAAATTGAATGTTGGTGACAAAATTTATGTAAAAGACTATAGAGGAACAAGTTTAACATATACAATTTATAACAAATTTGAGACAAATGACCAAGATACATCATTTTATCAGAGAGAGACAAATGGTAAAGCAGAACTTACATTGTCAACTTGTACTGATGCAAGTAATGACAGAAGGTTGATAATATTAGCTAAACAAGATGATTAATAATATAAAAGTTGATTATAAAAAACTTCAAATTTATTTTTGAAGTTTTTTGTGGTTATACAATATTTTCGTTTTTTAAATCATTTATAAAATCAGATATGAATTCTTGAATAGGAACTTTAAAAACCATGGATAAACCAAATAGCTCATAATCTTTTAATATACGATTGCCTGTTTCTAATTTGTGAAGTGATGGTTTGGATATGTCTATTCCCATAAGAGCTAATTTTGTTGATAAACCAGATAAAGATAAATTATTTTTAATGCGAAGTTCTTTTATTTTTTTTCCAGTTACATTTAATTGATTATTATATTTTGAGCATTGATACATATTAGTCATCTCCTTTTAACCTATAGATTATATTTATATTTTAAACAATAATTTAGATAGGAAGTATCTACTGGTGACACGTACCGTGAAATTTGTCGAAAAATTTAGCATAATAATCATTGCTATTTTTTTTTATATATAGTAAAATATGGGTATAATAAAACAAGAAAAAACAGAAGTAGAAGAGGTGCGTTATGAATAAGCAACAAGCAAAAGAAAGAATAAAAGAATTACGCGAAAAAACGGAATATTATGCAAAAAAATATTATGATGATGATAACCCAGAAATATCAGATTTTGAGTATGATATGATTATGGTAGAACTAAGAAATTTGGAAAAAGAATATCCAGAATTTATATCAAAAGATTCTCTTACACAAAAAGTTGGAGGTCATGTAAAAGAAGGGTTTGAAAAGGTAACACATGAAGTTCCTTTACAAAGTTTACAAGATGTTTTTAGCCTTGAAGATATAGAAGATTTTGATGTGCGTATGAATCAAAAAGCAAAAGAATCAGGTATAGAAAAAGTAGAATATGTAGTAGAAACTAAGATAGATGGTCTTTCAGCAGCACTAGAATATAGAAATGGAGTATTTGTTAGAGGTGCAACAAGGGGAAATGGACTTGTGGGGGAAGATGTTACTGAAAATTTGAAAACTGTAAAAACAATACCACAGGTTTTAAATGAGGATATTGATATAACTGTACGTGGAGAAGTTTTTATTAGCAAAAATGATTTTGAAAAAATGAATCAAGAAAGACAGGAAAATGATGAAGAATTATTTGCTAATGCAAGAAATGCAGCAGCTGGGTCATTAAGACAATTAGATAGTAAGATCACTTCAAAAAGACCATTAGATATTTATATTTTTAATGTCCAAAAAATAGAAGGAAAAGAATTTAATTCTCATTATGAGGAATTAGAATATTTACAAAAATTAGGTTTTAATGTAAATCCGGTACGTATTCCATGTAAAAATATAGAAGAGGTAAAAAATGCTATTAAAAAAATTGGTGATATGCGTGAAGATTTAACATTTGGAATAGATGGAGCAGTAGTAAAAATAGATGACTTGAAATTTAGAGAGATATTGGGATCAACTGTAAAAGTACCAAGATGGGCTGTTGCTTATAAATATCCACCAGAGACAAAAGAAACAATTTTAAAAGATATAGTTTGTCAAGTTGGGAGAACAGGAGTAATAACTCCTATGGCAATTTTAGAACCAGTAAAACTTGCAGGCTCTACTATTTCAAAAACAACATTGCACAATGAGGATTTTATTAAAGAG
>CAJKVD010000075.1 GCA_905203195.1 uncultured Clostridium sp.
AAGTTCAATAGAAAGTGCTGTTTTTCCTGAAGCTGTTGGCCCACAAATCACAACAACTTTTTTTCTTTTTAAATCTTTTTGCATTAATCCACCACCTAACTGATATATTAGTTAATTATTGTTATACATTATCTCCAATATTCCTTTTTGTGTCGTTTTCATATAACCACATTCAAATGCTAGCAAAATAATTAAAATAAATATAAATAGTAATACCCTTCGTAAAAAATGGACATCATCAATTTCTTTACTATCTAACTGTTCTGCTGATTTGCACAATATTGGTACTAAAAAGCATCCGTTTACACCTGAAAACAATAATACCAATACATTTTTAACACTATGCATAATTTTACTACTTGGATATTCAATATTATTTTTTGATATTACAAAAGTTGCATATGTCATTAAAATTACCATACCTAAAAATATTAATATCCATAAAATTTTTTTACCTACATTCATTTCTCCTAAATTAGTAAAAGACCAAAATATTAAAACTACAAACATTGCAATTATTGTTACCACTATTAATACCATTTCTTATTCATTCCTTTCTAAGTAGCCTTTTACTTTCTTGCAAATTTTCTTTCTATATCATATTTTGACATTTTAATTGCGGTTGGTCTACCATGTGGACAACTAAAAGGGTTTGGTAATTCCAACATTTTATCAACTAAACTTAGCACTTCATCTGTAGTTAAAACCATATTAGCTTTTACTGCTGCCTTACAAGCAACAGTAGCAATAAATTTTTCTTCTTTTTCTTGTTTAGCCGTCCTTGCAACTGTATTAATTTCATCTAACGTTTCCAAAAACAAATCTTTGTTATCTAAATTAATACATATAGTTGGAACTCCTGTTAATTTTATTGTGTTTTCACCAAATTCTTCCAAATCAAATCCAGCTTTTCTAAACATGTCCATATTTTCATTTGCTACATCCATTTCTTTATGTGTTAAATTAATTATATCCGGTAACAAAAGCATTTGTGAATCTTTAGAATTTTCACTATAATAATTTTTCTTTACCTTCTCATATAAAATTCTTTCGTGTGCAGCATGTTGATAAATAATATACATCTCTTAATCCATTTCTATAATTATATATGTATTAAATATAATACCTATAAATTTATATGGCTGTTTTTTACATTCTGGGATATCTTCAAACATCGAAATATTGCTTTTTACAATATCAACTGCATTGTTTTTATCATCATCTTGTTCTGCTTTTTCCTCATCTTGTTTAACTGGCAATGTTCCAAATAATTTTTTGTACATCTCATCGAAACTAACATTTTGTTCTTTTTTACTATCTTCAAGCCTATCAATACCATTAACATTTTCTGAATCTAGTGAATCGTTTTCTTCTTTTACTTCTTCTTCCATTTTTCTATATTCTTGCATCAATTGTTCTATAGATTGTGGAGAAACTTCATTTTGTTGTATTGCTTTCTCAATAACTTTAGATACAGAAATAGGTTCTTCTTTAATGTTTTTTATATCACTCTTATCATCAGGTTCTTCTTTAATATTTTCTGTACCACTTTTATCATCAGGTTCTTCTTTAATATTTTCTGTATCACTTTTATCATCAGATTTTTCATTGATTTTTACATCACTCTTATCATCTGTTAATTTAATACTTTCATTATCAATATTATTTTCTTCAACATTTTCAACTTTTATTTCATCTTTTTTCAAATCAGTAAAAGTTTCATTTTCTAAATCTTCTTTTAACTTTTTCAATTTTTCTAATATATCTTGAGTATTTATCAATTCTGGCTGTTTAATAACATTATCAGCAATTTCAGAAATTTCATCTTTTTGTGCATTTGTTTTTATTTCACTTTCTCTTGATGTATATTCTTCTATCTTTTTTTCATTAGTATTTCTCATTCCAAAAAGTCCATTTTTATCTTCTGTTTTTAACAAAGTATCTTTTATAGCATGAAAAATAGCTTGAAAAACTTTACTTTCTTCTTGAAAACGTACTTCCAATTTAGCTGGATGAACATTAACATCCACTTTTGATGGTGACATAGTAATATTTAAGATGACAAATCCAAATTTACCAAGAGGTATCATACCTTTATATGCTTGTTCTGTTGCTGAAGATAATGCTTTATCTCTTATATATCTTTTATTAACAAAGAACAATTGATACGATCTGTTTGATCTAGCAATCTCTGGTTTTCCAACAACACCATCAACTTTTATATCCTCATATACATATGAAACCGGTGAAATAGCATCAGCAACATTTTTTCCATATATACTATACACAACAGTCTTTAAATCTCCATTACCATTTGTTTGAATTATTGTTTTTCCGTTATTTATCAATTTAAAAGCTATTTGTGGATTTACTAATGATATTCTCGTTATAACATCTTCGATATAGCCTGATTCTGTATAATCTTTTTTTAAAAATTTATAACGCACTGGTGTATTAAAAAATAAATTTTTAACTATTATACTAGTTCCAACAGATGAAGGAGCAATATCTTTTTCTAATATATTTCCGGCTTCTACAACAACTCGATACCCGTTTTCTTGTTCCTTGGTTTTAGATATAAGCTCAACATTTGAAATAGCTGCTATACTAGCTAATGCTTCACCTCTAAATCCCATAGAAGTCACAGTATCTAAATCATCTGCCGATCTAATCTTACTAGTAGCATGCCTCTCAAATGCAATTTCTAAATCATCTTGAGCAATTCCTTTTCCATTATCAGTAATTTTTATAAAAGAAATTCCACCATTTTTTATTTCAACAACAATATTAGTTGCTCCTGCATCTATCGAATTTTCAACCATCTCTTTGATAACTGATGCTGGTCTTTCTATTACTTCTCCTGCTGCAATTTTATTAATAGTTAAATCGTCTAATAATACAATATTTCCCATCTGTTTTCCCCCATAAACTATGTTTTCACCTTATCTTTTTGTAATTAAATTATTTTTCTTGTTTCTTTATTTCTAATTGTTTTTCAAAATAAGTTGTGCAACCAATTAAAGATAACATATATACAGTTAATACCATTGGTATTGTTAATCTTCCTATTGGTATACGTGTAATAGCAATAATTGCAAATAACTCTAATTGTGCAATAACAACAACTGCAACTGTTTTTATAAATACTTTTAATGATTTTAATCTATAATATCTAATCATCATATAAACTAAAATACAAATTGTTGCTATTATAAAAGGACTTTTATATTGATTTGCTAAATCACGTAAATGCATTCTTGGCACAGTGTTAATTGTTGTTTCCTCTGCCTTTATTTCTTTACCATATTTTTCATTTATTTTTCCAACAATATTATTGCGTTGTTCTTCAGAAATATCTTTAGCTGTAATGCTAACTGCATCCTCATAAATCTCGACTTTTTGTACTATGATATCATCTGTACCTAAAACTTCTTTTGCTATGTTCTTAATATCTTTACTTTCAAAAGTTTGTCCTAAATTCATTTCTATATTTTTGCAATCTTGGTAATGTAAATCAATATGAAACCCCTTTACTGCTACTATAATAACTCCTATAAGAAAAACTATAATTGCTATTCCAACCATAACTTTATTTTTTGACTTTTCCATACTTACTTTCTCCTTTTCTTTTTATAACTTTAACAATCTAACTAATTTAGATTTATTTATTGCTTTTATTAACTATTATAATAAAAGAAATTGTAACTATCAAATGGTAAATAGCCATTAATACTAATCCCCAAAGCATTACCATTCCAAAGCTTGAAATTGAAGCCCATTTAGCAAAGCAAAAAGCAATAGCCATAATACAAATTGGTATCATTTTAATCCACATTTTTCCGTAATCTTTTCTAATTTTTTCTAATTCTTTTTCTTTTTTATTATCACTTGCAATTTTATTTATTAACATATAATTCATAATTAATATAACTACAATTCCAAATATTCCTTCCAATGCTATTGTAACATTTGTATAACGAACTAATAATAAATATAAAGCTGCAAACCCAATATATGCTATTGAAGATAACAAACCGATTAATCTATATCTAATAATAAGTACTATTAAAGCTATAACTGCTATTATTGCTATTGCACAAATAACCTTTTGAAGTACTGATTCTGTTATATCTGAAAGTATGTATTCATTTTGTGATACTTCATAATCAACTGGCAAATTTCCAAATGAGATTGCTGAAGCTATATTATTTGCTTTATCAGCATATTCATTTATTGTTTTTTTATCTGTAGAAGCTTTTCCAACTGTTAATTGTAAACTTCCTGTTCTTATAACACTGTCAAATGAAGTTGTTGTAATTTCTTCATCATTAATTTTTAAAATAACCTTTTTTTGTGTTTCACTCGAATTAGTTTCATTTGTTGAATTTTCTGTGTTTTCTGTAGCAGTATTTTCTGAGTTACCATCTGCTGTATTTTCTGTTGTAGCATTTTCAGTATTTGTTGTATTTATTGTTTTATATTCATCAGAAATATTTTCTAATGCCAATAATGTATCTTCACCACAGTTTTCAATTCCTTCTGCTGCTCTGTTTAAATCATCATAGCATTCTAAATCTGAAGCTTCATCTTCATTATTTGATGGTAATACAGAAACTAAGTTTCTGATTCCTTCGATTACTTCAGCTTCTGTTCCTACGAAATCAACATTTCCTGCTTCTTCACTCTGGAACTTAGCTGATGCATTGTCACAGATTTCTTTTCTGTTTTCTGTAATTGCATTAGGTGAGTTAACGAATAACTGTGCATTTTCAACTTCCATGAAAGTAAAATCTGAAAGTCCTGCAACAATACTTAATCCGCCACCACAATTACCGAAAATAGCTGTAACTGTTGGGATTACTCCTGATGCAAGTGACTGCTTCATATAAATCTGTCCGAAAGCATTTAAGCCGTCTACAGATTCCTGAAGTCTAAGTCCTGTGCTGTCGATAAGACCGATAACAGGTGAACCTGTTTTCATTGCCATATCGTAAAGACTTGCAATTTTTTTAGCGTGCATTTCGCCTACAGAACCGCCAAGTACTGACGCATCCTGGCTGTAAACATACACTAAACCACCATTGATAACACCATATCCGGTAATAACGCCGTCAGATGGAGTATCCTTGGCCTGAATGTTAAAATCAGTATTTCTTGCTTTTACATAAGCACCGATTTCAACAAAACTGTTATCATCAAGAAGATTTTCAATTCTCTGTCTTGCTGTAACTTTAGCTGATGTACTCATAAGTCAGTCCTCCATTATATATATTGTTACATGAA